>NZ_AP019810.1:2110000-2365000 GCF_013394305.1 Enterococcus mundtii
TTTACTTTTTTGAAATAGCAAAAGTTATTGTCAGTATTCTAGTCAAAAAAATACATGGTCTTGAAAAAAATTTTTTTCAAGACCATGTACTTTATTTAAGTCGATCTAAGCTTTTTCTCTAAATAGAAATGAGTTTCATTTGACCAATAATCTAAAATGTTGATTGTCCAATTATTGCATCTTGACTAAAGAATGGCTTCGATTGCTTCTTTCATTTTTAATGGTGAAGTTTTTGGCGCAAAACGTTCAATTACTTGACCGTCTTTATCAATAAGGAATTTTGTAAAATTCCATTTGATTGCAGGTGTCAAAGTACCTGGTGCTTGTTCTTTTAAATAATCAAATAGGGGATCAGCATCCCCGCCATTGATTACCGTTAGTTGATGCATGGGAAATGTAACACCATACGTTGTTCGGCAGGCTTCCGCAGCCTCATTTGCAGAAGCTACTTCTTGCTTGAATTGATTCGATGGGAAACCTAACACTACTAACCCTTTTTCCTGATACATCTGGTAAAGCTCTTCCAACTGTTCAAATTGCGGCGCCAAACCACATTTTGTTGCAGTATTAACGATGATCATAGGGTGGCCCTTGTATTTGTCCAATGAGTAAGTTGTCCCATTTTCTAATGTGACGTTAAAATCATAGATATCCATTCGTTTTTTCCTCCTATTTGTTGATGTATAATAAAGGGTTTGCTGACGTAGTCCCCTAAACTGAAAACATAATGAGCGAAAGTCAATGCCTTCGATCATTAGCCAACATGGAAGACTAAGAGATATTATTTGAGTTTTCTCTTAAAGTTCACGCCAAATTGTCTTTCTCATAACTTACCAAAACAAGCCGTAAAAGACAAAGATTTGGCATGTTCTTTTGTCTTTTACGGCTTATGACTATGAGATAGAGGTCACTTTCCTCAATCTCTATTATGATTAAATAAATGTATGGTCTGTTTATACTCCGACGTCTGACCATTCATCTCGTTTTGCTAAAAATTCACGCGCTAAAGCTTGTGCGCCTTCTAACGTATGGTTTGCAGCCCAGCCACATTGGATTTCGTTACTTGCTGGAACTTCTGTTGCTTGTAGCACATCTTTCATCGTTTTTTCTAAAACATCTAAAATATCGTCATAATTTTCATGATTGATGACAGTAAGATAGAAGCCTGTTTGGCATCCCATTGGTGACCAGTCTACAATATAATCTGCATGATTACGGATGTTTTCGGCAGTTAAATGTTCTAAAGAATGCAAACCTGCCATATCCATGTGTTCTTTGTTTGGCTGTTTGAAACGGACATCATATTTGATGATCAAATCGCCATGCTCGCCTTTTTTACGATCAGCTACACGAACATAAGGGGCTTTTACTTTACGGTGGTCTAAATTAAAACTTTCGACATTCATTTTCATATTGAATTACTCCTAACTATCTGATGATTCTTTTTAGGGAAATGAAAATCCTCTAAAAAGATTGGGTCGATTTATCTAAATTCTAACACTTATTGCAGGTCAGGTGTAGAAAACTGATTGATTTTTTTTCAATTCTTTAAAGATAAAATGGATCAGTGATTTTTCAATTGGGTAAAGGCTTGGTTCAAATCATCTAAAAGATCTTGGGCGTACTCGATTCCTACGGATAAACGAATCAATCCGTCTTTGATTCCAGCTTTTTCGCGTTTTTCTTTAGGTACAGAGGCATGAGTCATCACAGAAGGAATTTCCACTAAACTTTCGACACCACCTAAGCTTTCAGCGAGGATAAATAGTTGCAAAGCTTCTACAAAAGGAATTGCATCTGCGTCGTTTTTCAAGGTAAAGGAAACCATTCCGCTATAGCCGGACATCTGTTGTTTCGCAATTTCATGATTATTATGGGTTGTTAGACCAGGGTAATAGACTGCTTCAACTTCAGGATGGTTCGCTAATAATTCTGCTACAGCATAGGCATTTTTTTGATGTTCTTCCATACGCACACTAAGAGTTTTGATCCCGCGTTGCATCAACCAACTATCTTGTGGACCTAATACGCTACCGATGGCATTTTGATAGTAACCAATTTGTTCCGCCAACTCTTGGTTGTTTGTCGTAACTAATCCAGCAACGACATCACTATGCCCGCCTAGATATTTTGTGCCACTGTGTAAAACAATATCAGCGCCTAATTCTAAAGGTTTTTGAAAGTATGGTGTAGCAAATGTGTTATCCACGATTGTTAACAGGTCATGATTTTTTGCAATGGCAGCCCCTGCTTTCAAATCGGTGATTTTAAGTAGAGGATTACTTGGTGTTTCTAGGTACAAAGCTTTTGTATTGTCTTGAATTGCTTCTTCAATCTGTGCAAGATTACTTGTATCGACGATCGTATACTCTAACCCATTTTTTGTAAGAACATTATCAAATAAACGGAAAGTTCCACCATAGACATCATCGCCTAAGAGAATGTGATCTCCAGATTGGAATAAGGAAAAGACTGCATGGATTCCTGCTAGACCTGAGGCAAAGGCAAAGCCACGAACGCCACCTTCTAAGTCTGCGATCAATTCTTCTAAAGCAAAACGTGTTGGATTACCTGAACGTGAATATTCGTATTCTTTCGGTTGTCCAACTGCATTTTGGCGGTAAGTCGATGTTTGATAGATCGGTACGCTAACTGCACCGGTTGTCGGATCTTCACTAATACCACCATGGATCAATTTTGTTTGAATATGCATAATTATTTCCTCCAATTTCTTCATTGAGTTTATTGTGTCGTTTGTTGCTTACAGATAAATATTTTTTGATAAGTAACGATCGGACGTGTCTGGAAATATGGTCAGGATAGACTGTCCGTTCGGTAGACGTTGTGCTTCTTTTAAGGCTGCGGCAAAAGCGGCTCCGCTCGAGCTGCCTACTAATAATCCGTGTTCTTTTGCTAGTTGACGTGTGTAAGCAAATCCTTCAGCATCAGAAATCGTTTCAAATCGATCAATTGTCAACTCACTAAGAAAAGGGGGGACAAATTCAACGCCGATGCCTTCAATTTCGTGCCCATGTGAAGGACCACCATTCAAAATTGATCCTTCTGGCTCAACACCAATCAGGCGAAGTTCAGGTAAACGATCTTTTAGAAATTTTGCGGTTCCAGCAAACGTACCACCACTTCCAATACCGGCAACAAAACTATTGATTGACCCTTCCAATTCTTGAAACAATTCAGGCCCCAATGTTTGGTAATAAGTGGCTGGATTGTCTGGGTTTTCAAACTGCAAGGGAACATAACTATTTGGGATCTCAGAAGCTAATTGTTTACTTTTTTCGATCGCACCAACGATTCCTTCTTCTGTAGGAGTGTGTACGATTTTTGCGCCTAGTGCCTGCATGATTTTTTGTTTTTCTATACTAAATTTTTCTGGTACGACAAAAATTGTTTTTAAATTGAATTTCAAAGCTGCCAGACCTAAACCAATCCCTGTGTTACCAGCAGTTGGCTCAATGATCGTTGTTTCTTGATCGATTTTTCCGCTCTCAAGACCGGAAGTCAATAAATACAAACCTAAACGGTCTTTGATACTACCTCCTGGATTCAAGTATTCCAGTTTTGCATAGATCACGGAATCTTTTGGCATAGGAAAATCTTGCGCAGTAAATTTATAGACGGGTGTATGCCCGATTGCTTCAGTAATTGATGAAATGATCACGAATCCAAACCTCCAAAAAAGTAAAATAAAAAGGAGCTGACTATTTAATCAGCTCCTCGTAAGATCATAAATTGAAAAGACCAAGAAAGAAAACACTTTCACTACAGAAAGAGATCTTTCATTCAACTATGAAGGGCAATTAATAGACATGGCAAACAGTATGCTGTTTTTATACACCATACAACAACACTTCAATTGTTTTAAGTAATTGATTGCCATGTTTATCCCTCCAATAATGATTTAATTAAAAATAGCATGAAAAAATAAGAAAGTCAAAGACTATCATTTGAAAAGCAATAATTTCCTAGTTTTATAGACGTTTGTCTGATACAATAAGGGTGATTATGATTAAGAAAAAAAGGAGCAAAAAATAATGATCTCAGCAAGCGATTTAAAAGCCGGAATGACATTTGTCCAAGACGGAAAATTGATCAAAGTAATTGATGCAAGCCATCACAAACCTGGTAAAGGAAATACTGTGATGCGTATGAAGCTAAAAGATGTTCGTACTGGTGCTACTTATGATACGACACTAAGACCAGACGAAAAATTTGAAAAAGCACACATTGATACAAAACCAGTTCAATACTTATACACAATGGATGATACAGCATTCTTTATGGATCTAGAAACATACGAACAATATGAGATCCCTGTAGAAACTGTAGCTGAAGAAATGAAATTTATCTTAGAAAACATGGAAGTTAAAATCCAATTCTTCGGTAGCGAAGTGATTGGTGTCCAATTACCAACAACAGTTGTCTTACGTGTCGTTGAAACACAACCATCGATCAAAGGTGCGACAGTGACTGGTTCTGGTAAACCTGCAACGATGGAAACAGGCTTAGTAGTCAATGTTCCTGATTTCATTGAAGCGGATGAATTACTAGAAATCAATACAGCAGAAGGTTCATACGTAAAACGTGCAAAATAACCGAGTGTAGTAAAAAAGCTTTTAAGCAGGATGCTTAAAAGCTTTTTTTTATATTAATCAGTTAATCAGCAAACAATGTTTGTAGTTTTAAATGATGGACTTCTAACAGTCGTTGATACAGATTTGTCTCAAAGTCTCTATAATGACAAAAATCAAGGACTGTATACTTAGAAGAATCAAGACCATTAGGAATCAGCAGGGGGGAACCAAAGATGAAAAAGTCATATTCTTCAGTGATGGGAAGCGTGAGTCGCTCGATATCTACAAAGGGGATCTTCTTGCCTAAATTCAAGATTTCTGCGGAGATCAGATGCTCAGAGACGTTGACAAACCCAACTTTCAATTTATAGTTTTCATCGATTTCTGAATAATATGGATAAAGTAAACTGGCTTGTAGAAAGGCTAATTCACTTACGCAAGATTTCAACCAGGTATAGTTTTTTCGTTGTGCGATTTTTTTCCAAAACCCTTCGATTTTGATTGTCAAGATACGTAAAAGTGGGTATTTATCTTGAATATAAGAAGAGATAAATAATGTGGTCAAAGGAATTTTTTGCTTGAACATGCTAAAGTTACCGATGGATAGATAGAGATTCAAAAGCAAAGCGGGCTCTTTTTCAAAATGGAATGTACCAATAAATGTCTGACAGTGCTCTTGAAATTCCTCTAAAATAGCTTTGATCTCATTACTCGGTTGTTGATAGGAATGTTGCACGATCGGCACACGAATATCTTGATTAGAGGTAAGAAACGGCCAATAATAGAACAAATAAAACAAAGAGTTTACCTCTAAGATATCTAAACGAAGATTCGCAATTTTGAAGAAGTCGTAAAAAAAGTCAATGTTTGTTTCACTTGGAATAAAGGAATCTCTCGATAATCGATAGATATCCGTAAAATGATTATTTTCGATCCTCAGCAAACAAATCAGACAATGGAGACTAGCTTGTTTTTTTCCTAAATCAAACTTATTCTTGTGTTGCGATCCTTCGTGCTTATAAATCAATGCGCGAACTTCTTGGCTGTAAGGAATACTATCCAGACTTTCTCCTAATGAAACAAACCAAAAGAAGTTGAAAAAAATGATACGAATCAGCATTTCAGAACCAGATAAGGTAAGATTCGATAAATTCAAATTGATATTGTACTCCTTCAAATATTCAGCCAATTTTTTTGTTTGTCGAAAACATGTTGAGCGGCTGATAAAATGGCGATTGCAAAAAGCTGCAAGATCTTCATCTTGTTCAGTCAGAAGACTGATCAATAATTTATAAGGAACACTTTCTGTTGATAGGAAATGTTGGTATTGGGTATATTGAACAAGTTGTTCAGGAATGGATAACTTGTTTTTAGTATGTAACAGTTTAATATCAGTAAATTGTTCTAAATCATCTTGTATAGCACATAGGATTTTTTTGAAACGGGTCGGACTGAAATAGAAATCTAAGTTTTCTCGTACATGATCTAAACTATATTCCCCCGGCCATAAGGTCATTATCTTTCCATACACATTTAATTTCATTCTTGCATGGTCATCTAATAAAATTTTTTCAATCAATTCTTCACCTTCTTTTTATATTTTTATTATTAATACCGTATTTATTTTTCCTTGTAAATACTTGTCTCAATTTTCTAAAAAAACTCTACCGGATTTAGAAATATTTTTTTAAAATTTGTCTCAAAATTATTGCTCAATGAGTATATTTTGTGAGAGAAAAGAATAATAAATCGGTTTTAAATAACTAATCATTCAATGTATTCGTTTTACTATATCAAATTTAAAGCTCCTTAAAATAACTGTAATTTAATAGTTAGAGACAAAAGAGAAGAGAACTAGAAAGATTAGTGAATTTTTTCTTTTTTTTATATTATCTAATTGAATTTTAAAGTTTTTCTAAGGAGGTATCCATAAATGAAGAAGCGAAATTATTTCATCGTTTTCTGTCTATTTTCTCTATTTTTCGTCACCTATTTCTATTTCCAAAAAGGAAAGACTGTGGCAGCTAATGAAGAGGCAACCATTGAAGTCTTAAATAATGAATATGGCAAAGTAAGTATTAGGAAAATAGATCGTCAGCTAACGGTCGTGTATCGATTAAATGAGCAAACACAAGAAAACAGATTTTTATTCCAGTTACATCCAAAAGATGCACCTGAAACGAATCTGCTTTCCTCTGTTTCTCAGGAATATCAAGAATACACAGATGAGCAACAACGAAAATGGCTAGCAGGTGATTTTTCTCAAGCCATTGAAGAAAAAGAATTGACCATTGAATTGCCGAGTACGAGCAAAGAATTTCAACTCAATATTCAGATAGAAGAAAAAACGGGTCAGTTACTTTTATCTGACCCAGCTTCCTTTTCATTTTCTATAGATAACGAGAATCAGGAAACTGCACAAACGAGTGAACCAACGTCTGAAACCACGACTTCTTCTGAAAACAGTGAGGTGTCGGATGATTCATCGATAGCTAAAAACGAATATCGTCCGTTTGAACAACCAAAATTATTCAATGAACAGTTGAAACCGAAAGGGTTAGCGACGATTGAACCGGAATATACCACAGATGAGCAAGGAACCTATCCGCAAGCGATGTGGCAACCGGAAAATGACGAGAATGTACGAAATCATCAAGGGAATCGTCATGGTCAATCACAATGGGATGGATTGACGAATTGGGATGGTGACCCAACCAATCAAAACAATTCTTATATTGAATATGGTGGGGAAAAAGAAGAAGCCGATTACGCAATCCGTAAATTTGCCAAAGAGACAGCGACTCCTGGATTGTTTGACTTGTATCTGAATGTTCGAGGAAATACCCAAAAAAATATCCCTCCTTTAGATGTCGTTCTGGTTGTTGACTGGTCTGGCAGTATGAATGAGGACAATCGTATTATTGAAGTGAAGAATGGGATTGATCGATTTGTCGATACCTTATCAGAAAGTGGTGTAACGGAAAAAATCAATTTAGGTTATGTTGGTTTTTCTAGTGAAGGCTACGACAATCGAACGATACCGATTGCAGGATTTGATTCTGTAAAGGAAGAAATCCAAGCAGCCACACCTGATTCAACAAGTGGTGGTACGTTTACTCAAAATGGTTTACGTCAGGCAGGCGAGATGTTGTCTGAACAAAATGGTCACAAAAAGGTGATCGTTCTTTTGACTGATGGTGTTCCGACATGCTCCTATCACGTATCAAGTGTGGTGACTGAAGAGGACGTTAGTTATTATGGCGCGACTTTTAGCAATCAAGTCGATCATCCCGAATATACTTCAAAAATTTCCCCGCCTTATCTTGTACCTGTTAGAGACCAATATTCACAATGGCGTTGGATCAATTCAACGTTTACAGCAACGATTGGTGAAGCAATGGCATTGAAACAACGAGGAATCGAGATCCATGGCTTGGGTATACAGTTGCAAGGAGATGAAACTGAAGGCATCACGAAAGAGGAAGTAGAACGTCGAATGCGTAAGATGGTTTCCACTGGCGAAGACGGCACGGCATATTATGAATCTGCCAATGAGTCTACAGATATTGCTGATTATCTAGCCAAAAAAGCTGTGCAGCTTTCTGGAACAGTCGTTGATGGAAAAATCACTGATCCAATCATTGATCCATTTGTTTATCAACCAGACAGCGCTTCTGTTACAAGTGTAGGGACAACCCCTCTATCGATTGAGCCACTTCTCTCTATTGATGGGCAAACGATCAACGTCGATAAAATCTATTTAGAAAAAGGGCAAGAAATCCAACTACATTATCAAGTGAGACTCCAAACAGAAAGCAAAATGTTCGAGACTGATACTTGGTATCAAATGAATGGGCAAACAATCTTCCAACCAACGAGCAACCCAGATGTTCTTGCTAAATTCGGTGTGCCGTCAGCCAAAGCACCAGGTGTATCTCTTGATTTTTTCAAAGAATGGGAAGAATTTGATCAAGATACGACGACTCGACCAGAGAAAGTGATTTACGAAATCAAGCGAACAGGAATCACCGAAACATCTAGTTGGGAAAGTGGCTATGTACAATTAAGTAAACCGGAAGAGGAGAACACCAATGTTTGGGAGCGAACCAATATCACCAAACTTCTAGCGTCCAGTGAAGCGTCTCGTGAAACCCTCAGCTTGCCAAAACACAACAATCAAGGGCAAGAATTTCACTATGAAGCGGTGAATGAGTTAGATGTACCAGGATATCAATCAGAAAAAGTCAACGCAACGACTTGGAAAAATAAAAAACAATTTGTTCCTTTAGATTTAAAAATAACCAAGAAAACTTCGTCAGCTGACCATCTCCTAAAAGGAGCAGTGTTTCAACTAACGATTGAAGGTCAGGAGATTCAGCTGATCGACCATGAGGATGGTACCTATTCATTGCCAGAAGGCACACGCCTTGAAAAAGGAAAATCTTATACATTGACAGAAATCAGTGCACCTGCTGGACATGAAAAATCGGAAAAGCAGGCGTGGGAAATTGCTATTTCTGACAATGGGGAAGTAACAGTGGACAAACAACAAGCTACAGTCACTGATCAAGTGATCCAATTGACGATTGAGAATCCATTTGCAGACCTTCCGATAGCCATAAGAAAATATACCGAAAAGGACAAACAAAAAATCAATCTGGCAGGAGCAACTTTTGCTTTACAAATAAAAGGAGAAACAGGAACCTATCATACACTGAAAGAGGAAGTTACCGCGTCATCAGGATTGGCAGAATTCGTGATACAAAAAGCGGGTGAATATCGCTTAGTAGAAACAGCAGGACCGCTTGGTTACGATACGATTCCAGGAAACTATGAATTTAAAGTTGACCCTTACGGTACGATTCTCTATGACGGAGAAAATGTAGAGGAAGATACCGTTTGGACATTGACGCATATGAATCAAATCAAACCTTTTGATTTAACAGTCCTAAAGCAAACGGATACAGGACAGGTGTTAAAAGGGGCAGTCTTCCGACTATCCGGTTCAGATGGACAGGTTGAATTACCAAACGACGATAAAGCAACTGATACATTTGTTTTTGAGAACCTAAAACCGGGTGAGTACACGTTGGAGGAAATCAAAACACCAGAAGGTTATCTGGGGTTAGAGCAACCCGTACAGATCGTTATCCAAACGGATGGAAAAGTAACTGTAGATGGTGAACCATCAGAAATCCAGTTACAAACTGATCATACGAACAACCAAATCCATTTGGTCATCACCAATCAGGCATTGATCCCACTGCCTGAAACCGGAGGATCTGGCCGACTTGGCTTCCTATTATTAGGTATCCTTGCGATTGTTTCATTTGTCGTTTATTTAAGGGGGATGAGACGAGGAGGCATTTCAAGTTGACCAAGTATTATTGGTTCTTGCTGTTGTTGCCTTTTCTGTTAGTTGGTGGTGCCAAAACGTGTATCGCCCAAACACAAGAGATGGTCCAGTTGATTGTCCATACTACGCAACCCTCATCAGATAAACAAACGGAATCTCATAAAGCGAGTTTTGCGGTTTACGATGTGACAAAATCATTTTATCAATTACGTAAAAAAGGATTTACTGTCGAAGAAACACAACAAATCATTGCGCGACAAGGTACTTCAGCAGGTTCTTTTCTAATGGAAAAACTGGTGAAGTCGAACAATGATGGAGAAGATGTAGCAATCTTTGATCTACGTGAGTCAACGAATCAAATAGGTAACGTTTATTTAGTGAACGAAACCACTCACATAGCAGATGCGTTTGTAGGATCACAAAATGTAGTCGTGGTTTTGCCTCTTTATGATTCATATGATCACCCACAAAAGGCAATCCATCTCTATCCTAAAATGAACCAAGAGCCATCTGCGATCGTCTTTGAAAAAAAGCTTGTAGAGGAAAAAAACACTTATTCGATTGGTGAAAAGATCTACTATCAATTGGATATCCAGTTTCCAAATGGAATAGCAACTGAAGAAACATGTGTAGTCACTGACAGTGCGACGAAAGAGTTGGAGTTGCTAACTGAATCGCTCAAAGTCCACAGTGAAGAAAAACGCTTGGAAAATCTGACGTTTCATAGCCATAGTCAAGGATTCAGTATTGCGTTTAACGGTCAAGACTTGCAAGATCTGGCAGGTAAAACAGTGAGGATCAACTATCAGATGCGTTTACGACAAGATGCAATCGCTGATCAATCGATCATCAATCAAGCGACATTAGATATCGGAACAGCATCATTGTCACGAAGTACACGTATTCGAACAGGAGGGAAGTGGTTTCAAAAAGTTACAAAAGATAAGGAACAACAGGTGCTAGAAGATGCAATGTTTATGATCAAAAACCAACAGGAAGAATACCTGCATTTGAAAGATGGAAAATATTGCTGGAAAAAACGAGCAAGAGATGCAATAACGCTGACTTCTGATCGAAATGGCTTATTTTCCATCAATGGCTTAGCAGACGGAGAATATTTACTTGAAGAAATCAAAGCACCAAAAGGGTATAAAAGAAATCCTTATGCTGTCTCGTTTGTCGTAAAAAGTATGTCATATGCCATCAATGGACAACCTAGTGAACCTTTGAAAATCACTAATCAGAAACAAGAAACGAGTTTTCTTTTTCCAAAAACAACTGACGAAAAAATAAGTGTTGGTATGATTGGTGGCATATCGATCATAGGTAGTTTCATTATTTATCAAAAGAACAGGAGTAAAGAAGAATGAAGAATAGAAAAAATTTCAAAAAAGTATTACTATGTCTTATTTCATCACTACTTACACTGGTGGCATTACTTCCTAATCCACAAGTGTTTGCTGAAGGAATGGATGCACAATTGGTGATCCACAAAAAGAAAATGTTAGATTTCCCACAACAAGAGATCCAAAATACAGGGAAAGAAATGACTGAATTCAACAACTATCAAGGGTTGGCAGATGTGACGTTCCATGTGTATGATGTCACTGAATCATTTGCTGAAGCAAGAAAAAATGGCGCGACGATTGAAGAAGCAAAAGCGATCGTCCAATCACAGACTTCTGGCACAGCTCTTCTTTCTGGTACCACAGACGCTCAGGGGGATCTTTCTTTAGCATTGCCAAAAAAACAAGCTGGAAAAGATGCAGTTTATGTGATTGAAGAAGAAGCAAAATCAGGAGTAACAGCTGCTGCAAATATGGTTGTGGCATTTCCAGTATATGAACTGATCAAACAATCCGACGGTTCATATCAATATGGGACAGAAGAACTAGACGTAGTTCATTTATATCCTAAAAATGTCGTGGAAAATGAAGGAACGCTGAAGGTCAAAAAAGTAGGTTCAGCAGAAGGTGAAGCACTAAACGGTGCGGAATTTGTCATTGTGAAAGAAGATGCAGGTGTTGCCAAATATTTGCAAGGTGTAGCACAAGGAATGTATACATGGACAACTGATAAATCTAAAGCAAAACACTTTGTGACTGGCAAAAGCTATGAAATCGGTGAAGAGGACGTTGCTGAAAATGAAGCAGAGAAAGGTCAAATGCTCATTACTGGATTAGAAGTTGGCGAATATGTGTTAGAAGAAGTAAAAGCACCTGAAAATGCAGCGATGATCACTGAGCAAACGAAGACACCATTCACAATTGTTGCTGGTAGCCAAACGCCAGTTGAACTTACAGTGAAAAATGATACGACGAAAGTAGAAAAAGAAACGCCGCAATTAGATAGGCAAGACGTAGCAATCGGAGAACCGATCAATTATGAGATCAGCGTCAATATTCCTCTTGGGATCGCGGATAAAGAAGGATCAAACAATAAATATACCACCTTCAAATTGATTGATACACATGATCCAGCTTTAACATTCATGAACCAATCAACGGGAGAAACAGGTTATGCACTTTACGATGGTGAAACGATCATTGATTCAACAAATTACCACGTAACTGAACAAACAAACGGCTTCACAGTAACGATTGAACCAACTTATATTCCTTCATTGACTCCAGGTGGTACGTTGAGTTTTGTTTATTACATGCATTTGAATCAGTTAGCAGAACCAACCCAAGGCTATAACAACGAAGCAAATGTTGATACTGGACATACGACAGATCAAACACCACCAACTGTGGAAGTACTGACAGGTGGGAAACGATTCATTAAAGTAGATGGAGCAGTAGCTGATATCAAACCATTAGCAGACGCTTCGTTTGTGGTACGTGATCAAGATGAAGCAACAGCGAAATATTTGATCATTGATCCAGTAACAAAAGCAGTAGCGTGGACGACTTCACAGGAAGAAGCAACGATTTTCACGACAACAAGTGATGGATTAGTGGATATCACAGGCTTGTCTTATGGTACGTATTATTTAGAAGAAACAAAAGCACCAAACAATTATGTGAAACTAACTGAACGAATTGCGTTCAAGGTCGATCAGCAATCTTATGCTGTTGCAGGTGAATTGGTTGCACCAGAGAAAGTACCAAACAAACACAAAGGGACATTACCAGCAACTGGTGGCAAAGGCATTTCATTGTACATTTTCTTAGGTGTGGTTTTACTGACAATCGTGGGTGCATACTGGCTAAAACGACCAAAAGTTAAATAGTATCAAATGAAGAACAAGTGACTCGCTGAGGAGAATAAAATGAAACAAAAAAAATGGCGTCTGTTAGATCTAATCATGTTCTCGGTATTTTTTATCGGTGTCCTCAGCTTGGCGTATCCTTTTGTCAGTGATACGTTGAATAATTATCTCGACCAGCAGATCATCAAAAATTATCAAAAAAAGGCAAAGTCTGAACATGCGACAGAACTTGCTGAATTACAAAAGCGGATGATCAAAAAAAATGAACAACTGGCATCAAACGTAGCGATGCCAGAAGCAGACCCATTTTCCAAGAAAAAAAAGAATGATCAAAAATCTCAGAAATCGTATATCGAATCACATGCCGTTGGTGTTTTGACGATCCCCAAAATCAATGTCAGCTTACCGATTTTTGATCAAACAACGACGAAACTATTGGAAAAAGGCGCTTGTCTGCTCGAGGGCACCTCATACCCGATCGGAGGCAAATCGACACATGCGGTACTTTCCAGCCACCGAGGCTTGCCGCAAGTAAAATTGTTTACAGATTTACCTCAATTAAAAATAGAAGATCACTTTTATATTGAAATCAATGGACAGTATCTTGCGTATCAAGTCGATCAGATTAAAACCGTAGCACCGACAGAAACAGAAGCGCTACAAATCCAAGAAAATCAAGATTTAGTCACACTGGTTACTTGTACTCCGTATATGGTCAACAGTCACCGTTTATTAGTACGCGGACACAGGGTCGCTGTTGAACCAGAAGAAATAAAAGAATCGTTAGAAAAAGTGAAACAGGCGAAGCGTACTGCATTTTTACTCGTAAATGGCTTGATCAGTGTGTTTTTGTTGCTATTTATTATCATGATGATAAAATATTTTACAAAAGTTATTAAAAAATGATATAGTTTTGGAAACTAGATGCTAAAGTTTTTGTAAACAGAACATCCTTCATGTATAATGAAATTGAACAAACGAAATGGAGTGGATCAAGATGGAGATAGAATTTAGCCGAAAGTACCAAATCGTCAATGAAGTATTAAATGCGGTGACCCATGGGATTGCAGCTTTGTTAAGTCTGCTTTGCTTCAATTTGCTGATGGATCGCGCCCATACAACCTTAGATTATGTCGCTTTTGCGATTTATGGTAGTTCTCTTTTTCTGCTATTCTTTTCTTCTACGTTATTTCATAGTTTGATTTTTACGAAAGCAAAAAAAGTATTTCAGGTATTTGATCATTGTTCGATCTACCTTTTGATTGCTGGAACCTACACGCCATTTTGTCTGCTAGTCGTGCAAGGAACGACAGGACTAGTTTTGCTAAGTGTTATTTGGGCGACAGCAGTGATCGGTATCATCTATAAATGTTTGACTTTAACAAAGACAAACAAGGTATCAAAAGTTTCAACGATCATTTACAATGTGATGGGGTGGGCAATCATCGTTGTGCTACCTAAGCTCTATCAGAATATCGATTTGACTGGCTTGCTACTGCTAGTTGGCGGAGGAATCGCCTATTCTGTGGGATCACTATTTTATAGCATGAAAAGCAGACGATTCACCCATGTGATTTGGCATCTATTTGTCATGTTAGGTGCAGCGTTGATGTTTTTAGCAATCTATGTAAGTAATTGATTTAAGGAAAATATGCTTCAAAAAACTGACCAATTTATTGGTCAGTTTTTTTGTCTATTTCTAAGAGAATTATGTGAAAATAAATAGTGGTTTTTATTTTTTGTTTTCTGTATGCAATAAAATTGAAAAATTAAACATTTTTGCTGAAAATAGCGATTTAAACTAGACAATTCAAACAATTTTGTTTAATATTATTCAAATAAAATTCAAATTATAATCTAAGGATATTTCAATTTGATGAGAAAATAATTTTTTGAAAAGAGGGAAAAGAGAATGACAGAATTAACGATCGGCGAAATTCCAGTGAGTCAATTAGCAAATGAATATCAAACACCCCTATATGTGTATGATGAAAAAAAGATGGAAGAAACGATAAAGTCGTTTAAGCTGAACTTTGATTCTGATTCTTTTCAAACAAAGATCTTGTATGCGTCTAAAGCCTTTCAAACGGTAGAATTACTCCATCTAATTGCTGAACAAGGGTTAGGTCTAGATGTCGTAAGTGGTGGGGAGATTTATACCGCGTTACAAGCTGGATTTCCTTTAGAAGATATTTATTTCCATGGCAACAACAAAACGATTGATGAATTAAGATATGCCATTGAAAATGATATACGCCATTTTGTTGCAGATAATGGGATGGAAGTCGAAGTCTTGGAAGAGTTAAGCCGAGAATATCAGAAAAAGCTACAGATCATGTTGCGATTGAACGTAGGGATCGAAGCACATACCCATGAATACATCGTCACCGCACATATCGATTCAAAATTCGGCATGCTTTACGATAGCGATGTTTGCCAACAAGCGATTGCACGTATCCAACAAAGTGAATTTCTTAGATTGGAAGGCTTTCATGCCCACATCGGCTCACAAATCTTTGATATGACTGCTTGGCTGGCTGAGATCGACCAGCTGGTTACCTACCTTGAAGATTTTCAACAACCGCTTTCTTTAAATCTGGGAGGGGGCTTTGGTATCCGTTATACCGAAGCGGACACACCTTTACCAATTGCAGAATCAGTCAAACATCTGGTTACACACACAGAGCAGACGCTAGCTGACAGAAACTTAACGATCGATCGCTTATTGATTGAACCTGGGAGAAGTATCGTTGGTGAAGCCGGAACAACACTTTATACAGTCGGCTATATCAAAGAAACACCTCACAAGAAATATTATTTTGTGGATGGTGGGATGACAGATAATATTCGACCGGCACTTTATCAAGCAGAATATACCTGTGATTTGGCAAATAAACTAGACATTGAAAAAACAGAAAAAGTGACGGTTGCCGGAAAAATGTGTGAATCAGGAGACGTGGTGATCCAAGAAACACAGTTGCCTCCTGCAGAGCCAGGTGATCTTCTGGCAGTGTATGCCACAGGAGCCTACGGATATTCGATGAGTAGCAATTACAATCGTGCACTGCGACCAGCAGTTGTTTTTGTCAAAGATGGCGTGTCGAGAGAAGTCGTGCGTCGGCAAACTTATGCGGATCTATTGAGAGGAGAAGTCTATGCAGATTTATAAATATAATGGTTGTGGCAATGACTTTATTCTCTTAGATTACGATGAAACGATCGACTATAGTCATTTGGCTCAAAGCTTATGTGCACCTACGGCTTACGATACGGATGGATTGATTGCTGTTAAAACCGAACCTTTAGAAATGATCTACTACAATAAAGACGGTAGCCGTGCGCCGATGTGTGGCAATGGTATCCGTTGTTTTGCCAATTATGTCAGCGATCAACAATTACTTGAAGCGCCACAATTTGCGGTCAAAACGCTTGCTGGGATGATCCATGTGACAATCCATTCACGAAAGCCTTTTTATTGCACAGTCGACATGGGTTCGCCGGACTACCGACCAGAGAAAGTAGGCGTAGCGCAATCAACACCTATCATCAAACAAACGCTGACGATTGATGAGCGAAAGGTAGAGCTGACTAGTTTATTCATGGGGACGATCCATACAGTTGTTTTTGTTGAAGATGCGTTGGCTGAATTAACCAAAGAGACTGGAGAAAAACTCTGCCATCATCCCTTATTCAAAGAAAAAACAAACGTCAATTTTGTCCAATCTGTCAATGAAGAAGAATTGATCGTCCGCACGTATGAACGTGGGGTCGGTTGGACACTAGCTTGTGGTACAGGTTGTTGTGCAGCGTATGTCGTCGCAAGAGATCAAGGATACCTTTCCGGCTTACAAGCGACGATTCATTTAGAGCAAGGCGATTTACTGATTTCTGGCGATAAAACGATCACGATGGCGGGACCAGCCACCTATGAATGGCATAAAAATTTGGAGGTAGAGGCATGATCAAAGGTTCGATTGTCGCGTTAGTGACACCAATGACGGAAACAGGTGCAGTGGATTATCTAGGCTTGGAGCAGCTGATTGCGTTTCATCTGAAAGAACAAACAGACGGCTTACTGGTCCTTGGAACAACTGGGGAATCACCCACACTATCTGAGGAGGAAGAGGAAGAGATCGTACGATTCACCGTTGAAAAAGTCAATGGACGTATCCCAGTGATTGCTGGTGCAGGATCAAATGCAACGGCGAAAACGGTCAAGAAAGTCCAACGCTTTGCTGAACTTGGGGCAGACCAATTATTAGTGATCACCCCTTACTATAATAAAACGAGTGATGTAGGGTTACTGGCTCATTTTAAAGCGATCGCAGACGCTTCCTCGCTACCAATCATCATATATAACGTACCGTCACGAACAGGGATGACGATTTCGTTACCTGTATTAACAGAACTAGCGAAGCATCCACGAATCATCGGCATCAAGGAAGCCTCTGGTGATATGTCCTATACAATGGAAGTGGCGCAACTGATTGATGAATCATTTGCACTATACAGTGGCAATGATGATTTGATTTTACCTATTCTAAGTATTGGTGGTATCGGTGTGATCAGTGTTTGGGCAAATATCCAGCCAAAAGTAGTCCATGAAGTAGTTCATGATTACTTAAACGGAAACAGTCCTTCAGCAAAAGAAAAACAATTGACTCATTTAGCGTTGATCAATGCCTTATTCAGTGAAACCAATCCAATTCCAGTGAAAGCAGCAATGAATCATTTAGGCTTACCTGCTGGACCATTAAGACTACCACTGATTGAATTAGGCGAGGAGAAAAAGCAACAACTTATCGCACTGTTAACAGAAAACGGAGGGGCAAGCACATGAATATAGGGATCATCGGAAGTGGAAAAATGGGTAAGCGAATTGCAGAAGTTACCGAAGAATATCAACATCAGCCATTGAGTTTGACCGAATCCTTACAAGCAACGGAGGAATTATCGTTTGCTCAGACACCAGCAGTCATGATCGATTTTTCTCATCCAGCTGGTTTGGATAAAATCTTGCGATACAGCAAAGCTCACCAAGTCCCACTGGTGATTGGCACAACAGGCTATACCGAAGAGCAATTTGCTGAAATCGCCCAAGCAGCTCAAACGATCCCTGTACTCTACAGTGCTAATTTTTCATTAGGGATCATGGTGATGAATCGCTTGATCAAACAAGCAGCTAAAGACTTAGCCAGCTGGCAGATCGAATTAATCGAAAAACACCACAGCCAAAAAAAAGACGCACCTTCTGGCACAGCCAAGCGCTTAGTAGAAACACTACAATCTGTTCGAGAGCTGACGCCTGTCTATCAATGGGCGGACAAATCACGAGAAGACCAACAAATCGGTGTCCATAGCCTACGTGCAGGCTCTTTTCCAGGAGAACATGAAGTCCTTTTTGCAACCAAAGATGAAGTTCTTTCAGTGAAGCACGAAGCCTTTTCAAATCGAATTTTTGCAGAAGGGGCAGTTCAAGCAAGTATCTGGTTGGCCGAGCAGTCAGCCGGTTCATATCAATTAGAAGATTTATTTGAACCTAGAGGAGGAGCCTAAGTTGAACGCACAAGAAATCATTCGTTTTATTCAAACAGCAGAAAAAAAGACCCCAGTCAAAGTTTATTTAAATGTATCAGAACCTGTCGAGTTTCCGAATGCGAAAGTATTTGGTGAAGTGCATAGTCCAATCGTTTTTGGAGATTACAAAGACATCGCGCCGGTACTAGAAAAAGAAGCGGAAAAAATCTTAGCGATCGAACTAGAACAAACTGCTAGAAACAGTGCAGTTCCTTTACTGGATGTCAAAGACATCAACGCTCGCATCGAACCAGGCGCTGTCATTCGTGATCAAGTGACCATCGGCGATCAAGCAGTGATCATGATGGGCGCTGTGATCAACATCGGTGCTGAGATCGGGGATCATAGCATGATCGATATGGGAGCAATCCTAGGCGGACGTGCGACTGTCGGTAAGAATTGTCATATCGGTGCTGGAGCTGTGTTAGCTGGAGTCATCGAGCCAGCTTCCGCTCAACCAGTAGTGATCGAAGATGGTGTATTAGTTGGTGCGAATGCAGTGATCGTCGAAGGCGTTCGTGTTGGAAAGAATGCAGTCGTCGCAGCAGGTGCAGTCGTTTTAGAAGACGTTGCCCCTGAGACGGTCGTTGGTGGTACACCGGCACGTGTATTAAAAATAAAAGATGATCAAACCAAAGAAAATACCGCATTGATTGCAGCACTAAGAGAATTGTAGGCAAAGAAAGGATGAAAAACATGCGCGAAATAGATACCTGTATTGTCGGAGCGACGGGATTAGTCGGTCAAACTATGTTAAGAGTATTAGAGGAGTACGATTTTCCAGTAGGAAAACTCAAGCTTTTAGCATCCAAACGCTCTGCGGGGAGTCTGTCTGTGTTTAAGGGAAAAGAGTATGTTGTCGAAGAACTGACTGAGACTTCTTTTTCTGGGTATGATTTGGCGCTTTTTTCAGCTGGAGCATCCGTGTCTCAAACATTTGGCCCAATTGCACGTCAAGCCGGCTTAGTAGTCATCGATAATTCTTCAGCGTGGCGAGAAGATCCTACGATCCCGTTGATCGTCCCTGAAGTAAATCTAGAGGATCATACGTTAGATCCATTGATTGCCAACCCAAATTGTTCGACGATCCAGTCCGTGTTACCACTGAAAGCACTACAGAATACCTTTGGTGTGACACGTGTCAATTACACGACGTATCAAGCTGTTTCAGGTTCAGGGCAACAGGGAATCGCTGATCTACAGGCGACAAAAAATGGTGAACCAGCAACTTTTTATCCCCATGACATCAGTCAAACGGTCATTCCAGAAATCGATCGCCCAATGGAAAATGGGTATACCAAAGAAGAACAAAAAATGATCAATGAAACAAAAAAAATCTTGCATCAACCAGATTTGCCTGTATCTGCGACTTGTGTCCGTGTACCGATTGAAAATGGCCATGGTGTCTCGATTGCTGTTGAGTTAGAAAAGGAATTTTCATTGGAACAAATCCGTGCTTGCTTCAGTCAGTTTCCAGGGATTTTGGTTGTCGATAACTTAGCAGAACACCAATATCCCACAAGTACATTAGCAAGAGGCACAGACCAAGTATACGTTGGGCGTATTCGTCGCGACCTCTCTGTTGAAAATGGCTTACTCTTTTACACCGTGGCTGACAATATTCGCAAAGGCGCTGCGGCTAACGCGGTGCAAATTGCTTTGGCGCTTCTACAAGAGGAGGTCCTTTCATGAAAGTCGCAAAATTTGGTGGAAGCTCGATGTCTCATGAAGAACAGTTCCGTAAAGTCCGTGAGATCGTGTTAGCTGATCCTAATCGAGAAGTCGTTGTCGTTTCCGCTTTAGGAAAAAGAACCGATGAAGACGATAAAGTGACCGATTTACTCTATTTGATCCATGCGTATCTTCAACATAAGGTTGATTGGACGCCACTATGGGAACGGATCACACAACGTTTTATTCAAGTTAGGGATCTTCTGTCACTCGACTTTCCGATTGAAAAAGAATTAACCACGATCGAAACACATCTAAAACAGGAAAAAGTGACGATCGATTATTTAGTCAGTCGTGGGGAGTATCTGACTGCGCAATTGATGGCGGAATATTTAGGGTATACCTTTGCAGACGCAAGTGAGCTGATCTACTTTGATTATGAAGGAGGCATCGACTTTCCGCGTACAGAGCAAGCAGTACGCGAGATGTACCAGAAACACCAAAAGTTGATCGTCCCAGGATTTTATGGTGCCAACCCAGCAGGAAAAGAAAAATTACTTGGTCGTGGGGGCAGTGATATTACCGGCTCCGTTTTAGCAAGTGCCTTACAGGCAGATCTTTATGAAAATTGGACGGATGTTTCAGGCATCATGATGGCAGACCCAAGAATCATTGACTCACCGAAAGTCATTGAAGAGATCTCTTTCCGTGAATTACGAGAAATGGCTTATATGGGTGCCAATGTCTTGCATGAATCCGCGATTTTTCCTGTACAAGAAGCTGATATCCCGATCCAAATCAAAAATACGAATCGACCGAATGATCATGGAACAAAAATCTCAAATCATGAAGTCGAAAAAGAAAATGGATTGACGGGGATTGCAGGAAGAAAAGACTTTCTTTCAATCACCTTGTTCAAACGACATATGTCAGACGAGATCGGTTTTATTTGGAAAGCCATGAGTATTTTTGCAAAACATGGCATCTCGATCGAGCATATCCCCTCTGGCATCGATAATATCGGTGTCGTCGTTTCGGCGGAATTGATCATGGATAAATTGTTTTTGATCACGAAAGAATTACGTGAGGAATTAGGCGTAGAGGAAATCGAGATCATCGAAGACTTGGCTTTGATTTCTGTTGTAGGTGGCCCACATAAGGAACCAATTGGACTTTCTGGAAAAGTATTATCGATTTTGAATGAGTTAGAAATCAGGACCTCGATTTTATCGCAAGGTGCGCAAGAGTTGAATTTGATCATCGGCGTACCCAATACACAATATGAAACCGTGGTAAAAGGAATCTATGAAGGGATGGTGAGGCGACATGTTGGCAACACACCGAATGGCGTTACATCAAATTCCTGAACTTGGCTTTCATGAATTTAAAACGAAAGAATACCTTTACGAACAAATCAAAAACTGTGGTGGCGTGATCCATGAAATCGATGAGACAGGCTTGTTGGTTTATTTTGATCAGCAACAAGACACAACGATTGCTTTTCGGACAGATATCGACGCGTTGCCCATCACTGAAGCCACAGGGTTACCTTTTGCGTCTACACACCCAGGATTCATGCACGCCTGCGGACATGATGGTCATATGGCAATGCTCTTAGGATTGACCGATTATATTGCTACGCACCGTCAAGAGATGCGGCACAATATCGTCTTGATTTTTCAACCCTCAGAAGAAATTGCTGGCGGGGCAGATAGTGTGATCCGTTCTGGGTGGTTGGAACATTACAAGGTACAGGCAATCTTTGGTTTTCATTTATGGCCAGGCTTGCCAGAAGGAAAAGTATTTTCACGACCAGGTGCGTTGATGGCGCAAAGTAGTGAAACAGATATCATCGTCCAAGGCAGATCTGCGCATATCGCCTCAAGCAGTCAAGGCATCGACAGTCTAGAAGCAGCTGTGCGTTTTATGAAACAAGTCTATGACTTTGATGAATCTCTGCCAGAAAACCTTGAACATCTCTTGAAATTTGGTCAGATTACAGGTGGGACGATCCGCAATGTCTTAGCCAATGAAGTCGTGATCTCAGGCAGCATTCGTTCATACAGTCGTAAGACCCAAACGGACTTAAAGATGCAACTAGCACGACTAGCAAAAGAATTCCAACAAACTTCCCCAGCGAAAATCTCATTTCGTTATAACGATGGGTATCCTGCTGTACGTAACGATGAACAGTTGTATGCAGCACTTGCCCACTCAGAGTTATTACATGAGTTGGCTGAGCCTGTCTTACAAGCAGAAGATTTTGGTGTTTATACGGAACACTATCCTTGTGTCTTTTTCTTCTTAGGTGTAGGTGATACACCAGCCCTGCATGATGCCACCTTTGATTTCGACATGGCTGTTTTAGAAAAAGGATTGGAATGGTACCAAACAATCCTTTACACCGAGGAACTTTTCTGAAAAAATAAGGATAGTAACCAAAAGGGGAGAAGTCTATGAATCTACACCATCGTTTTAATCCAAGGCTGGCTAAAATCGAAGTCTCGCAGATCCGTATGTTCGATCAGCAAATCTCAAGCATTCCGGGCATCATCAAATTGACATTAGGTGAGCCAGATTTTTCAACACCTGAAGCAGTCAAAGAAACAGGGATCACAGCCATCAAAGAAAACTATTCTCATTATACCGGGATGAGAGGTTTACCAGAATTATGTGAAGCAGCTTGTTTCTTCCAAAAAGAACGTTACGGTCTTTCTTATGATCCGCAAACGGAAGTACTAACAACGATCGGTGCCACAGAAGCGATCGCGACAGCTTTATTAGCGGTCTTAGAAGAAGGGGATAAAGTATTGATCCCAGCACCTGCATATCCCGGCTATCAACCAATTGTTGATCTAGCAGGCGCCGAATTGATCACGATCGATACATCAGACACTGGCTTTATTTGTCAGCCAGAACAACTAGAAGAGGCGTTTGCCAAATACGGAGACGAAATCAAAGCAGTGATTTTGAATTACCCAAGTAATCCAACGGGAACATTGTTATCTGCGGAGCAAATGAGCAAACTTGCAGAAGTTTTAAGCCAGCACCCAGTCTTTGTCATCAGTGACGAAGTTTACTCGGAGTTGAACTACGTGGGAGATCATGTCTCGATGGCTACGTACTTGCCTGAACAAACGATCGTCGTGAATGGACTCTCTAAATCTCATGCCATGACTGGTTGGCGCATTGGGTTTCTCTTTGCTCAAAAACCAGTGATCGATGAATTGATCAAGGTCCACCAATATTTAGTTACTTCTGCCACAACGATTTCTCAAAAAGCTGCGGTCGAAGCCTTGACAACGAGTATGGACGAAGGGGAAAAAATGAAGGCCCGCTACGTCGAACGCCGAGATTATCTATTGCCGCAACTTACGGAATTAGGTTTTCAAATCTCTCAACCTGATGGTGCGTTTTATTTGTTCTGTCGCTTACCAGAAACAATCCAGATGAATTCGTGGGATTTTTGTTTAGCACTCGCAGAACAAGGTAAGGTTGCCTGTATCCCTGGCTCAGCTTTTGGACCGGAAGGTGAAGGATTTATCCGAATCTCTTATGCAAGTGGGATGGATGACCTACAAGAAGCGTGTAAACGTATCGGCACATTTTTAGCACAATTAAAAAAATAATATTAAAATAACTAATAAAATTTTTAGGCAAGCCTTTTCATTTGCATTATTATTCTTAGAATGATATCGTAAAATTGTTTAGAATGATTCTAAACAATTGTTATGAGGAGGGTTTTGTCAATGGAAAAAACGAAAGTAATTATTGTCGGTGCATCACATGGAGGGCATCAATCCATTTTAGAATTACTATCTAGATACGGAGAAAATGTGGATATCACCTTGTTTGAAGCAGGCGACTATGTTTCATTTATGTCATGCGGCATGGAATTATATTTAGAGGATCAAGTCACTAGTGTGAATGATGTCCGTAATTTCAGACCGGAAAACTTTCCGCAACCAAATGTGGCGATATTAAATAACCACGAAGTAAACACAATCAATGCAGATAAAAAAACAGTTACAGTTACACGTAAAGAAGATGGACATACAGAAGAGTATGCTTACGATAAATTGATTTTGAGTTCAGGTGTTAAACCAAACTCATTACCTGTTCCAGGAACAGACTTAGAAAATGTATATTTGATGCGTGGCTATAATTGGGCAACGAAAATCAAAGAACGCATGACAGACCCAGCAGTGAAAAAAGTAGCTGTGATCGGTTCAGGTTACATCGGGATCGAAGCAGCAGAAGTTTTCTTGAATGCAGGGAAAGAAGTAACGTTATTAGATATGATCGATCGTCCTTTAGGTACTTACTTAGATAAGGAAATGACAGATATCTTAGAAGCGCACTTAAAAGAAAAAGGCATGAACATCAAAACTGGCGTGAATATCAAAGCCTTCACAGGTGACGGTAAAGTCGCAGCCATCGAAACAGACAGTGGCACGATCGAAACAGATTTGATCATCCAAGCTGCCGGTGTCAAACCGAATACCGAATGGTTGAAAGGCATCGTTGATTTAGATGAACGTGGCTGGATCATCACAGATGAATACCTACAAACAAACTTACCTGATGTTTATGCAGTAGGAGATGCAACACTTGCTTATTCGATCCCAGCAGGCAAAAAAGTGCCGATCGCATTAGCAACAGTTGCACGTCGAGAAGCACGCTATGTCGTTCAACACTTATTTGAACAAACACCAAGCAAACCATTTGGTGGCTTAGTCGGCTCATCTGCGTTACGTGTGTTTGACTATCATTTTGCTGCAAGTGGCTTGAACAGCTTCACAGCTGATCGCGCTGGCGTAGCCATCAAAACAGCCTTCTATGAAGATACGATCCGTCCAAAATTCGTACCAGAAGAATTTGGGAACGGAAAAGCAGCTGTACAATTAGCCTATGATCCATTTACGCACCAATTGCTAGGTGGCGCTGTTTTATCAACGAAGGACATCACTGCACAAGGCAATGTCTTAGCACTAGCAATCCAACAAAAATTAACGATCGAAGACTTGGCAGAAGCAGATTTCTTCTTCCAACCAGGACACGACCGTCAATGGAGCTTACTAAACTTAGCGGCACAACAAGCACTAGGTGAAGAGCCATTTGTGGAGTAAAAACTAAATTTAAGTAATAGTAAATACGGAATAACAGGTGGATGGAAACATTCAGCCTGTTGTTCCGTTTTTTTATTTATTCGTAAGAGTTGTTTGGGTTGAAGGGAAATGTTGACGATTATGCTGTTAAAACAGCTTTTTAGGAATGTAATAATTTTTTTTGATATTTTTTGATATGATTAAGATGGAAGTTATTTTAATTTGTTAAAGTAATATTTTAGTGCTTTACGTATATATATTTGTAGAGAGGGATCGGTTACTATTTATACATAGAATGGAGAGATGAAAGATGACCTACATTCGAATATTCAAAATAATCCAACTGGTTTTATTGGCGCTAAGCATCTATTTTGCTGCAATGAAAAATACGATCTATACCATACTGATTATGCTATCACTATTTATTGAATATACCCAATCCGAGCAACCTAAAACTCCTTACAAATCGGGAAAAAATTCAATCTATCTACCGAATCAAACATCTAGAACGGAAGTGGTGTTTGCGCTGATTCCCACGATTTTAGTTCTTATGATTTGCTCCATTTTGGAATTAGAATTGTATCATTTTTAGTAACAGGAATAATTTGAACCACATCTATTTAGTTAGTAATAAAAATGAATACATAAAAGTATCGATCGTATGAGAATTTTAGAGAAGGTGAACCGAGTGAGTCAAATAATTGTTCTCACCTCCTATCTAGTGATTGGGAACAAAAATAAAATTCATTTTTGTTTCTAACCTTAAACTTAATAAACGGTGTTCCAGAAGTAACTCCTTCAGAAATAAGCCGAGAAATCCAAAAATTTGAAGAACAATTTTCGTTTTTCTCGGCTTATTTCTCGGAGCTAGACACTTCTGTCACAACCTCATGGAGGTATAAAAATAATAGAAAATAGTTAGAAAACAGGACAGAAAATCTACAAATAAAAGAAGAATAGAATGGAGAGATAACAATGACCTACGCTAGAATACTCAAAGGGACTAGTTTAATTTTATTAGCTTCAAGTATTTATTTTGCGGCCCAGCAAAATACTATTTACTTCACACTGATTTTATTATCAATACTTATTGAGTCTGCTCAACCCAACCGCCCTAAAATTCCTTATCAATCGGAACGAAAAGCCATCTATCTACCGAATCAAACATATGGAACGGAAGTGAAGGTTGAATTTGTTTTGACAGTTGTAGTTTCGATTATTTGTTTTGTTTTGGCATTATGACAAGACATGAATGTAGATGAACGTCATGAATCAAACGTAAATAAAATTGAATGAACTCTTTCGTAAAGAAGCACCAATCACCGAAAAAACTTCACATTTTCGGTGATTGATGCTTCTTATACTTGTTCCTCAATCCCCCTTCTTCACCCGTATCGCATACGAATCCAGCAAGATCCGCGCAATCACAGAAAGTGGCAGGCGAGAGCGGACTTCATATTCAGGGAAAAAAGAGATTTCGGATTTGAAGCCGATCAAAGATAATTCTGCTAATCGGTTCAAGCGACTTTCCCGTGATGCGGTGATCAGGATCGAACTGATTTCCTCGCGGTAGCAATTCTCCGCTGCTGCTACGAGTTCTTCTGTTTCACCGTTTAAGGAAATAAAAAGAACGACATCTTTTTTGTGCAATTTGCGACTAACGGTTTTGATGATATTTGGATCGGTATGAAGGACACAATACTTATCGAGTAGTTGGAATTTTGTTTGTATTTCTTCTCCAATCATTTCTGAAAATCCTCTGGCAAAGATAATGATTCTTTGTGAACTCCAGATTTTTTGAATCGCATCTTCGATTACCCCTGTATCCAATAGATTGATGGTACGCACGACTTCCTGTTCGTTTTTTAGAATGGAGGTTTTTATTTCTTCATCTACTTTATCGACCGTAGCAAAATTGATGGTGGTATTCTTCTTTTCCTTTAAATGATGCTTAAAAGAAGTATAGCCTTCGTACCCTTTTTTCTTCATGGTACGAACGATGGTCGTGGTGGATACGTTGGCTCGTTCGCTTAGTTTGATAATTGATAGATTTGGGATTTCTTGGATGTGATTCATCATATACTCCCATAAAAAATGTTCTGCCTCGCTTAATTTAGTTTCCATTTAGTCCTCCCCCTTTTCTTTTTATTCTACCATTGATGTAAACCCTTACTTAGATGAGTTTTATTTTGTAAACATTTACCTAAAATTTTGCTTATTTAGAAAACATGTACATCCAAAAACAGGCCATACTGTAGATAAAGTGAGGAGGGATACAGGTGGCTAACGTATATACATGTACGATGAATCTGGCGATTGATCTGTTTATTGAAGTGGCACAACTCAAACCGAATGTCGTGAACCGCTCAATCGATGATGATATCCAAGCAAATGGGAAAGGTGTCAATGTTTCATTGATTTTAAAAAAACTCGGGATACCAAATACTGCATTGGGCTTTAGCGGAGGATTTACTGGGGCTTATATTGAGGAATGCTTGACGAAGGAAGGAATCGACGCTCATTTTGTTTCTATACCCGGAATGACTCGCATCAACGTATTTACACAAGTGAATGAGGAATCAAGTGAATATAAATTGGTCAATCGTGGACCAGAAATCGACCAGTTAGCGATGGAAGAATTGCTTGAGACAATCAGTCATTTGTCAGCTGGAGATTATCTTTGTGTTTCTGGGAGTCTGCCAAGAGGTGTACCAGAAGAAATCTTAGTAATGATCAGTAAAATCTGTCATGAGAATCAAGTGCGCTTGATCTTAGATACGAGTGCTAAAATCGTTAAACGATGTCTAAAGTATCAACCATTTTTACTAAAACCGAATGAGCAGGAATTGGCAGAATGGTTTGATGAAGAAATAGCAGAAACGGAATATGTAAACTATTGCAAGAAACTATTAGCCGCAGGTGCACAAAATGTATTGCTGTCATTAGGTGGAGCGGGTGGGATCTATGTGAACGAAAACTATTGTTTGACAGGAAACGCCCCGCAAGGAAAAGTCGTTAATACCGCTTGCGCCGGGGATACACTCCTAGCCACTTTTCTGGCAGGATTGATCAAAGAAGAAAATAGTGCGGATTGTTTCAAGGACAGTTTAGCTGCGGGTAGCTCGACTGCGTTTCAAAAAGGATTGACTGATTTTACCGATGTCGCAGAGTTGAAAAAACAAATCACCATTCATAAGGAGGAATTCAGATAATGGCTAAGTATCGATTAATTGCTGCAACTGGTTGTCCCACAGGTATCGCCCACACGTATATGGCACAAGAAGCACTGGAACAGGCAGCAAAGAAAAAAGGCATTACGATCAAGGTGGAGACCCATGGACAAGTAGGGGTAGAAAATCGTTTGACAGATCAAGAAATCATTGAAGCGGAAGCAGTGATTATTGCGGCGGATAAAGATGTTCAGCCTGAAAGATTTGCCGGGAAACGGATCATTGATGTTTCTGTTTCGAAAGGGATCAAAGAAGCCGATCAATTGATTGCTGCGGCTTTAAACGGTGAAGGAGTGATTTCTGAAAAAATCGAAATGGCAGAAGGAGATAAGGAAAAACAACATGCACAACAGAGTGTTGGTCACAGCATCTATAAGAACTTGATGAATGGTGTTTCCCACATGTTGCCTTTTGTTGTCAGTGGGGGAGCCTTGATCGCCATTTCTTTTTTATGGGGGATTTATTCTGCCGATCCTGCCAATGCGCAATACAATGAATTTGCTGCGAGTTTGAATCGAATCGGTGGTTTTGCAATGAGTATGATGGTGCCGGTCCTTTCCGCGTTTATTGCTGAAGGAATTGCAAAACGTCCTGGATTGGTTGTGGGGTTTGTCGGTGGATTGATTGCCTCAGATGGTGGTACAGGTTTTTTAGGTGGAATTATCTCAGGTTTCTTGGCAGGATATGTGGTGTTGGGATTAATAAAAGCGTTACAACCTTTGCCTAAAACACTAGATGGTTTAAAGGCAATTTTCTTATATCCCGTACTAGGGGTGTTGATTACTGGATTGATCATGACAGTCATTTCAGGACCGATGGCTAGTATCAATGAAGGAATGATGGATTTTCTAGCAGGGTTTGAAAACTCAAGTCCTTTAGTATTAGGGGTGATCGTCGGTTGTATGTGCGCATTCGATATGGGGGGGCCGATCAATAAAGCAGCCTACGTTACTGGAACTGCCCTGTTAGCACAAGGAAATACTAGCTTTATGGCGGGAGTTTCTGCAGCCTGTATTGCTCCGCCGTTGATTACTGGCTTTGCGGTCTTGCTTTTTGGGAAATACTTCGAGCCAAACGAAAAGAATGCTGGTCTAGTGAATATCATTCTAGGCTCAACACATATTACGGAAGGTGCGATTCCTTTTGCAGCAAAAGATCCGCTTCGTGTCTTGCCAATCATGATGCTTGGTTCGTCGATCGCCGCTGTATTGACCTATTTCTTTCGCGTGCAAGTACCAGCACCCCATGGCGGATTTCTCGTTTTACCAGTAGTGACGCATGGCTTACTTTGGATTCTTGCGATTCTTGCTGGTTCTATTGTAGGGGGAGTATTACTAGGCTTGGTTCAAAAAAGAAAGTCACTGAGTGTGTGAAAGGGAGAGGATTCATTTGATGGAAAATTTATTTGTTTATACCAATGTGGCGGCGAATACTTGTGAAGCGGTGTTTGCGTTTCTTTCAACAAAAATCGTTGAGGTAGGTAAAGCGACCAATGAACAGGCGGTCGAAATCGGCTTGAAACAACGCGAAGCAGAAGGTACGACTGGTATGATGGATGGCTTTGCGATCCCTCATGCGAAAAGTGAAAGTATAGAAGAACCAACGATCATTATTTTGAAATTAACGAATGCAGTCGCCTGGGATAGTTTAGACGGTCAACCGATCAAGTATGTGATTGCGTTGTTTATTCCAGCTGCAGAAGCAGGAACCAGTCATTTGGCGCTTCTTTCACAAATGGCACGAATGTTGATGGATGAAGGCTTTAAACAAGCATTTATCACTGCTTCCACTCAAGAAGAAATTGTTGGCTTGATTGATTCTAAGTTAGAAGGGATGTTGAAAAAATGAGGAAAGTATCAGAGGGGAAATACCAAGCATTGGTAAACATGAGTAATCCAGACGGGATCATCGGGGCTTTAGCGATTGACCAAAGAGGCGCATTGAAAAAAATGATGGCGAGACATCAAGAGGAGGTCAAAGTGGATGATTTGATCCATTTCAAAGAACTCGTGTCCGAAGAATTGACACCTTTTGCTTCTTCGATTCTTTTAGATCCAGAATATGGGTTGCCCGCTGCTGAAAAACGCGCTAAGACAGCTGGACTATTGTTGGCTTATGAGAAAACAGGATATGATACAACGATACCTGGACGTTTGCCAGATACCTTAGCTTTTTGGTCAGCCAAAAGACTAAAGGAAGCTGGAGCAGATGGCTGCAAATTCTTGCTTTACTATGATGTAGACGAAAGCGAAGAAGTCAATGAACGGAAACAGGCATATGTAGAAAGAATCGGTTCAGAATGTCTGGCGGAAGATCTTCCTTTCTTTTTAGAATTGCTATCTTATGATGCAACGATCCCAGATACGACCTCCAAAGAATATGCCAAGATCAAACCGAAAAAAGTCATTGAAATGATGAAGATTTTCTCAGAGCCGAGGTTCAACGTAGATGTCTTGAAGGTAGAAGTACCTGTCAATATGACTTATGTTGAAGGTTTTGGAAAAGAAATCATTTATTCCAAGCAAGAAGCATCCGCTTTGTTTATCGAGCAAAGCCAAGCCACTGACTTACCGTTTATTTTTCTGAGTGCAGGTGTCAGTGCCGAAGGATTCCAAGAAACGTTGCATTTTGCCAAAAACGCTGGCTCTTCGTTCAATGGCGTTTTATGTGGGCGAGCTACATGGGCAGATGGTGTGGCACCTTTTGTGGATCAAGGGAGACAGGCAGCAATAAAATGGCTAGCTGAACAAGGGAGAAACAACATTGAGGAATTAAATGGAGTATTGAGGAAGACAGCTTCTTCTTGGCAAAATAAGATTAGTCGCTAGTTGATTAGTCATCTTGAAATAGCAAAAGAGAAACACTTTGAGCGCCTAGACGTGGGAAATGAAGTGTTTCTTTTTTTTTGTTATTTTTCATTGGAATTTAGCGGAATGCAAGAAAAAGAACCGTTGGATTTGTTCATTATTTTATAAATTTTCTAGGATAAACAAGCTTTTTAAGGCTAAGCCTTATGCTTCTTTTTATGAAGTTTATGCTGTTTTTTTATTTTAAGTGGTATTTTCGAGGTATTTAAAATGTTTTTATATATAGTTAGTGAAAACGTTGTTATATAGCGGTTTTTAAGCGATTTTTATGTTGACAGGTAGTTATTATTACTTTACGATTGTCTTGTGGTTATAACCAGTTGGAAGGGGTAAAGAAATGGAAAATTCTCGTAAAGGGAAACCGTTATATTATCAACTAGTTGATGTACTAAAGAAACGAATTGAAGCAGAAATGATCCCGCATGATAAATTGCTGTCTGAGAGGGAGTTATGTCTGTACTATGGTGTGAGTCGGACGACGGTTCGATTAGCATTGCAGGAATTAGAAACACTTGGCTATATTTATAAAAAACATGGAAAAGGCACGTTTGTCAGTGACTTATCGCATCAAGCAGCGAGTTTAGCAGGTGCTTACAGCTTCACAGAAGAAATGTTGGCATTGGGGCGTACACCGAAAACGATTATTTTAGCTTTTGAAAAACAAGCAGCGACAAAGCAGTTGGCTGAACGATTGAATCTCAATCTAGGAGAAGCAATCTTCAAAATCAAGCGGCTACGTTTAGCGGATGATGTCCCTTTGATGGTTGAACGGTCTTATTTACCAGCAAAACTGTTTCTTGGCCTTGATTTGCCGATTTTGGAAAGCAAGCCTTTGTATGATGTTTTTCTGGAAGATTTTGATCAACATGTCCAAGTGGCAGAAGAAGAATTCTATGCCAGTATTGTTTACGCAAATGATGCCGAATTACTGCATATATGCGATGGGGCACCAATTTTACATTTGAAACGGACGACCTTCAATAGCAAAAACGAGATCATCGAATACACAGATAGTGTCGCCAGAGCAGACCAATTCCATTATAAGATCCGTCATGTTCGGAGTAATCTAGGAGGAAAATAACATGTTTGAACTGTCGAAGGATGAATTAGAAAAAATAGGTGCAAGGATCACTACAGAAGAAATCAAACAACAACCAGATCTGTGGGAAGAGGTTGTGGAAATCTTAGAAGAGAAGAAAAATGAATTAGCCCTTTTCTTTGATGCACTTGAAAAACAGGCAAACAAGCAACAAATCCAAGTCATCTTTACCGGTGCAGGCTCTTCTCAATATGTAGGCGATACGCTTGTTCCTTACTTGAATGAGCATGGAGACACCAAACGGTTTGCTTTTCATAGTTTTGGTACGACCGATATTGTTGCTTCTCCAAGAGAGTATTTGTTTCCTGATCAACCCACGTTATTGATTTCGTTTGCTAGAAGTGGCAATAGTCCGGAAAGTCTGGCAGCAGTCAAAATTGCCGATCAAGTTGTGGATACGTTGTTCCATTTAGTGATTACGTGTGCAGAAGAAGGAAAATTAGCACAAGTCTCACGTAAACAATCGCAACATTTCTTGTTGTTGATGCCAAAAAAAGCAAATGACGCTGGCTTTGCCATGACAGGTAGCTTTACATGTATGCTATTGAGTGCCCTTTGGCTGTTTGATCAAACGAACCAAGAAACAAAACAAAAGTATGTCACATCCTTGAGCCATATCGGCAAAGATGTTCTGAAAAGAGAGCAAGAACTGATCCAAGTGTTAGCAGTACCATTCAATCGGGTTGCATATCTTGGCTCAGGTAGCTTGGCTGGTGCCACAAGGGAAGCACAGCTGAAAATCTTAGAGTTGACGGCTGGGAAAATCGCGACGATCTTTGATTCTTCGATGGGTTTCCGTCATGGACCAAAATCCTTTATCAATGAGCAAACTTTAGTGATCGGGTTTGTGACGAACCAAGCGTACACACGCAACTATGATTTAGATATTTTGGAAGAAATCAATGGCAATGCTATTGCTGCAAAGGTGTTAGCCATTGCTCAATCGACGCAAAGAGACTTTTCTGGAGCAAACTTTTTCCTAGAACCAGCCGCGCTAGAATTACCCGATGCCTATCTATCCGTAGTGATGATTTTGACCGCACAAATCATTGCTCTTCAGATGTCGATCAAAGTTGGTAATACGCCTGACACACCTTCACCGACAGGAACGGTGAATCGAGTAGTCAAAGGTGTGACGATCCATGAGTACCAAAATGAATAACAAGGAGGTCAATAAAAACGATGACACCAAATAAGAAAAAAGCGATGGAACAATTAGCAACAAAAGACGGCATCATCAGTGCATTAGCAATCGATCAGCGGGGAGCATTGAAGAAAATGCTGTCGGCTTTAGGAGAAACACCCACAGATGAACAATTGATTGAGTTCAAAGCGTTGGTTTCTAGTGAGTTGACGCCCTATGCTTCAGCTATTTTATTAGATCCTGAATATGGTTTGCCCGCTGCCAAAGTACGTGATCAAACCGCTGGTTTGCTCTTGGCGTATGAAAAAACGGGATATGATGTATCGACTCCTGGACGGTTACCGGATCTATTAGGAGACTGGTCTTCCTTGAGATTAAAAGAAGAACAAGCAGATGCAGTGAAATTTTTACTTTATTATGACGTTGATGAAGATCCAAAAATCAATCATTTGAAACACGTCTTTATTGAACGTCTAGGAAGTGAATGCGCAGGAGAGGATCGACCGTTTTATTTAGAACTGCTATCTTATGATGCGAAAATAAATGATAGCGCTTCACGTGAGTATGCAAAGGTCAAACCGCATAAAGTGATTGAAATGATGAGAGAATTTTCCAATCCTCGTTACCAAGTAGATGTTTTGAAAGTCGAAGTACCAGTCAATATGAACTTTGTCGAAGGTTTTGGTGACAAGGAAATCGTCTATAGTCAAAAAGAAGCAGCTGACTTTTTCAAGGCGCAAAGCGAGGCGACTCACTTGCCATTCATTTTCTTGAGTGCGGGTGTATCTTCTGAATTATTCCAACAAACGCTAGTCTTTGCTCATGAGTCAGGTTCCACCTTCAATGGTGTCTTGTGCGGAAGAGCGACTTGGAAAGATGGCGTCAAAGCTTATGTAGATGCTGGGAAAGAAGGAGCCGTCAAATGGTTACGGACACAAGGTAGACAGAATATTGAGAACTTGAATCAAGTAATCAATCAGACAGCGACACCTTGGTATCAAAAAACAGGTGAATAATGTAAGCGTTACCTTTAGTTTGAGAATGAACAATTTATTTGTAAAGGAGAATGAACAATGGCAATTATTGGTGTAAGAATCGATGGACGTTTGATCCATGGGCAAGTCGCGAATCTTTGGGTAACGAAGTTGTCGATTACTCGGATATTAGTTGTAGATGATGAGGTCGCAATGAATACAGTAGAAAAAAGTGGCTTGAAATTAGCCACACCAGCAGGAGTAAAGTTAAGTGTCTTACCGATTGAAAAAGCCGCAGAGAATATTCTCGCTGGGAAATATGACTCCCAACGCTTACTGATCGTCGCAAAAAAACCTGATCGATTATTGAAACTTGTTGAACGAGGCGTGCCGATCAAGGAAGTCAATGTAGGGAATATGTCTCAGACAAATGAAACCAGATCAATCACCAAATCGATTAATGTGGTGGAAAAGGATATTGAGGATTTCAAACAGTTAAATGCGCGTGGGGTCCATTTGACCGCACAAATGGTACCAAGTGATAAGTCAGAAGATTTTATGAGTCTTTTGAATAAATAAGGGGGTTAAGTAGATGTCCATTCAATGGTGGCAAATCTTATTATTATCTTTATATGCAGGTTATCAGATTTTAGATGAACTACAAATTTATTCCTCAATGAGTGCCCCCGTTTTTGCCGGTTTGTTCACCGGATTAGTCATGGGGGATTTACAAGCTGGATTGATCATCGGTGGTAGTATGCAATTGACCGTTCTAGGTGTTGGGACATTTGGCGGTGCTTCAAGGATCGATGCAAACTCCGGAACGATACTAGCGACTGCTTTTTCCATCTCATTAGGGATGAATCCAGAACAGGCAATTGCAGCTATTGCAGTTCCTGTCGCTAGTTTAATGATCCAATTGGATATTTTAGCTCGATTTGCGAATACGTACTTCGCTCATCGTATCGACCAACATGTCGAAACAATGAATTATAAAGCAATTGAACGCAATTATTTATTAGGTGCTCTTCCTTGGTCCTTGTCACGTTTGATCCCCGTCTTTTTAGCCTTAGCATTTGGTGGCGGACTAGTCGAAAACGTCGTCGCTGTGCTAAATGGCGATTTGAAATGGTTAGGAGATGGCTTATCTGTCGCAGGAGCCGTTTTACCAGCAGTCGGTTTTGCTATTTTACTACGTTATTTACCAGTCAAGAAACATTTTCCTTATCTGATTTTAGGTTTTACGATCACTGCTTTATTAGCAACGTTGTTCTCAAATGTCCAGTTGCTTGGCACGAGTGTCGCAAGTGTCGTCAAAGATTTGCCAGCAACCTTCAATTCATTACCGATGTTGGCAGTAGCAATGATCGGTTTCTCTTTAGCAGCGATCAGCTATAAAAACAATCAACGAACAGAAAACCAGCAAGTAGCAAGTCCCCATACAACCTCTGAGGAAGGAGAAATCGAAGATGACGAAATCTAATTACAAGTTAACGAAAGAAGACTTTACACAAATCAACCGCCGAAGCTTGTTGACTTTCCAATTAGGCTGGAATTATGAGCGGATGCAAGGTTCAGGCTATCTCTATACGATCCTGCCACAATTGCGAAAAATCTACGGAGATGATACGCCGGAATTAAAAGAAATAATGAAGACTCATACACAATTTTTTAATACCTCTAACTTTTTCAACACGATCATTACCGGGATCGATTTAGCAATTGAAGAAAAAGAGGGCATTGCTGCAAAAGAAACTGTCTCTGGGATGAAAGCTGGATTGATGGGACCTTTCGCCGCAATTGGCGATTCCATTTTCGCCGCATTGATCCCGACCATTTTTGGGGCATTAGCCGCAAATATGGCGATCAATGGGAACCCCGCGGGTATTTTTATCTGGATAGTAGCACAAATCGCAGTCATGGTCTTTCGTTGGAAACAATTGCAATTTGCTTACAAAGAAGGGATTTCTTTAGTGACCACGATGCAATCACGATTAACAGCGCTCACAGATGCCGCAACCTTGTTAGGGGTGTTTATGGTAGGTGCATTAGTTGCTACAATGGTGAATGTGAAAGTTTCCTGGGCGCCGAGCATTGGTGATGTGACGATGAACATGCAAAATAATATTGATATGATCCTTCCTAAACTATTACCAGCAGCGATCGTTGGCGGTGTCTATTGGTTATTAGGCAAAAAGAATATGACATCAACAAGAGCAATTTTTATCGTCTTGATTATCTGTGTCGTTTTATCCGCTTTAGGTGTGATCTCAAAATAGGAGGGTGTTGAAAATGAGCAAACAGTTAGTTCTTGTCAGTCACGGACAACTTTGTGAAGGACTAAAGGCAAGTACCGAAATGATCATGGGGCCACAAGCTCATATTCATACAGTGCCTTTATTGCCGGAAGAAGGAACAGAGGATTTCAAAGAAAAATTTCTTGCGGTGGTTTCTTCGTTGGAAGACTATGTTGTCTTTTGTGATTTGATGGGCGGGACGCCAGCCAATAGTATTGTCCAATTGATCATGGAAGGCGAAGCGATCGAATTATATGCGGGCATGAATATGCCAATGGTCATCGAGTTTATCAATAGTCAAATGGTTGGATCGGCGCCGGAATATGTTCGCTCTGGTGCAGAGAATATTTTGAATGTGAACCAAGTGATTGTTGCATTGGCTGAAGATGACGAATAAATCAATGTTTGACAACGTTTACAAAAAATAGTATCTTTTTAGATAGGATAGTGATTATTCAGTTAAGCTAGACCTGATCAACGGCCTTTTTAGGTGGTTGATTAGGTCTTTTTTTATACTCAATAATAAAATAACAGTAAGGCTATCATATCAAACTGAAAAGGGGCAATGACTGATGAGTTTTCCGAAGAATTTTTTATGGGGTGGCGCAACAGCGGCAAATCAATGTGAAGGAGCATGGGCTGTCAATGGTAAAGGAGATTCGATCAGCGATCACAATCGTGCAGGCAATCGTGAGATGGGGAAACGACGTACCTTTGATTTGGTGATCGATGAAACCAAGTATTACTATCCGAGCCATACAGCGATTGATTTTTATCATCGCTACAAAGAAGATATCGCATTATTTGCGGAAATGGGCTTTAAAGCCTATCGTTTATCGATTGCGTGGACACGGATTTTTCCTAATGGTGACGAAGAGCAGCCAAATGAAGAAGGGTTGAAATTTTATGATGCAGTGTTTGATGAGCTACATAAATATGGGATCGAACCGATCGTGACGATCTCACATTTTGAGTTACCGTTTCATTTGGGAAAAACGTATGACGGATTTTTAGACAAACGAACGATCGAGTATTACGAACGTTACGCAACGACACTTTTTGAACGCTACAAAAGCAAAGTGAAATACTGGTTGACCTTCAATGAAATCAATTTTGGTGTCTTAGAACATGGCAAACAAATCAATGGATTATTTAATCGAACTTATACGGAAACAGAAAAATATCAAGCCTTACACAATGTCTTCCTTGCTTCTGCTCGAGCGGTGATTGCTGGACATAAAATCAATCCTGATTTTCAGATCGGCTGTATGTTGGCGTATATCACGATGTATCCTAAAACCTGTCATCCATTAGATGTATTGAAGACGCAACAAATGAATGACCGGTTAAATTATTTCTGTGGCGATGTCCAAGTCAAAGGAGCCTATCCTTATTACATGAAACGCTACTTTGAAAAAGAAAAAATCGAAGTGGATATCACAGAAGAGGATTTGGCATTCTTGAAGGAAGGCGTTGTCGATTATTATACGTTCAGTTATTACATGAGTACGTGTATTGCAGATGATTTAAATACTCGGTCAGATAAAAGTGGCGGCAATTTATTTGGCGGGGTGGCTAATGAGTATCTTGAAACAAGCGAATGGGGCTGGCAAGTTGATGCGGTCGGGTTGCGATATACCTTGAATCAAATCTATTCTCGCTATGAAATCCCAGTGATGGTCGTAGAAAATGGACTCGGGGCTGTCGATAAAATTGAACCAGATGGCTCGATCCACGATGACTACCGGATCGATTATCTCGCCCAACATATCCAAGAAATGGGGAAAGCAATCGATGATGGCGTGGACTTGATTGGTTATACTTCTTGGGGCTGTATTGATTTGATCAGTGCAGGAACTGGTGAAATGAGTAAACGATACGGCTTTATCTATGTCGATCGAGATGACGAGGGCAAAGGAACGCTGGCCCGCTCGCCTAAAAAATCATTTTACTGGTATCAAAAAGTGATTGCGACTAATGGTGAAAGCGTAGAAATGAAATAATTCGGTAGAAAATAGCTCACCTCCAATCGACTGGATGTGGGCTATTTAGTGAGAGATTTTGTAGGTTATGAGTCCAAAACCAACGATTATGATCGGTTTGATCTAGACGAAGTCAACTCATGTTATAGTAAAAAAAGTTGCTTCTGGCAGATAGTGGAGGTTGGGGAGCAGAGGTAACAGAATAGAACGCTCTTTTAACCAAATAATTAAAAAATATCCTAAGAAAAAGAGAAAGGGTGTTATTGTTAGACGATAACCGCTAGGATAGAAGGAGAGAAATAGTGAGAAAAATCAAAAATATCCAAATCATTCGATTGATCAAAATCATCCAGTTCGGTCTTTATTTTATGTCATTGTTTTTGTTTGCAAAATCCAGATATAAAGTGGCACTCTTGCCTTTATCAGGTGGGATGATATTAGAAGTACAACTCCCTAGAGAGTTTGGTTGGGGATTTGTAAAAAATAAGAAAAATGTCTTTCTTTCTTCGAAAAAAACATGGGTCGAACCAATGATTGCTTTGATTGTTTTAATATTTTTGGTTGGTTTCGCATGTTATTTCCTGTAAAGATTCGAACAAATCGAGGAGGAGCAGAAACGATGGATCATATTTTTGTGAAAAGCGAGTTTGCACCGCTAAAACGGGTCGTTTTAGCACAGTCTGAATTTGGCTTTCCTACGAAAAAATTAACCGGTGTCGATTTCTTGACAGAAGAAAACCATGAATTATTTAGTGGGCCTGAAGTGATAGGCAAAGACTTTAGTGAAGCTTTCCCAGAACAACAAAAAGCTTGGGAAGTCGAACGGAAGAATTTACAAAAAGTACTAGAAAAACATGAGGTAGAAGTCCTTTTACCAAGAAAGTTGACCTCTTTTGAAAAAAAACTAGGGCTAGAGTATGGCTACAGTAACTTTTTCACTCGAGATCCCTTTTTTACGATCGGGGATCTATTGATTGAAGGCTCATTGAAGCTCCCACACCGCAGAAATGAGATTCTACCGATTCGTGAGCTACTCATGAATGAATCGAATGAGAATGACTGCTTGTATTTTTCTATTCCTAAGCCGGATATTTCGCAAGGTATCGATTCAGATCAAGGGCCTTTCTTAGAAGGTGGAGATGTTTTAGTATTAGGAAAAACGATTTTTGCAGGTAACTCAGGGTTAGCATCCAATACTCGTGGTATTGAATGGTTAAGAAATCTAGTCAAACGATTCGGCTACAAAGTGATCGAAGTGCCACTTCATCCGACGATCCTGCATTTAGACTGCGCATTAAGCCTTGTCAAAGATGGATTGATGATCGTGTGTGAAGAAGCGTTCCTAAATGGTATCCCAGAACAGTTAAGCCATTGGGATCGGGTAGAGGTGTCTTTAGCACAAGCCTCTCGATTGGCGACGAACGGACTGCCGATCAACGAGACAACGTATATCACAGATCCAGAATTTACTTTTATTGGTGAAGAATTAGAGAAACGAGGAATCACAGTCGAGTATATTGACTATAAATTGACAAGGATCTTTGGTGGTTCTTTCAGATGCAGTACGCAACCGCTTCTGAGGAACTAAGTGGAAACGATCCTAAAATATAGGAAAAGGAAGGTCATTGCAGAAATGGTAAAAATCACAAATTTTCGCGATATCGGTGGCATCAAAAATAGAAATGGCAAAGAAGTTTTAACAAATGTTTTCTTGCGTTCAGGTGAACTATCTAGTTTGACAGAAGAAGATGCTAGACATTTAGAAACCACCTATCGTTTAAGTAAAATCGTTGATTTACGCGGCGAAGATGAAATTCAGGCTCGACCAGATAAAACGGTTCCACAGACGAAATATATCCATATCGACATCATGAAAGATGTGGCAGACGAAGGCGCTGGGCTGGAAGATTTTGTGAAAATCGGCTCACCTGAAAAAGCTACGAACTATATGACAAAAATATATGAAGATATCGCATTGAATCCGACTTCGCAGAAAGGGTATGCTCATTTCTTCCAAGAAGTACTTACTTTGGATCAAGAGGAAAGTCTTTTATTCCATTGTTTTGCTGGGAAAGATCGAACGGGGATCGCAGCCTTACTAATATTAGAGTCATTAGACGTTCCTCGCAAGGCAATCTATGTCGATTATTTACGTACGAATGAACTACGTAAAAAAGAAAATGCGTTGATTTTGGCGCAAGCAAAAAAAGTCCACTTGACTGAGGGGAATCTAGCTGCTTTAGATGTTGCGTTGAATGTGGACAGTAGTTACTTGGACCGTTTTTATCAAGTGGTAGAAAAGGAATACGGGTCGATCCCAACTTATTTGAAACAAGCACTGGCTATCGATCAACTAAGTTTACAGGCAATGAATCATCAATTTCTTAAAGGTTGAGTTGCTATTTTTTATTACTTCAAAAATTTAAACATTGATTTTTCAAAAAAATTGTAAGAAACCAACCATTTATAATCAACTGTATCGATAGACTTGCTGATCTAAGAAATTAGGTCAGTTTTTTTTGTCTTCCAATAATCCAAGGAACAGTTGAAAAGGGATTCGGTTTATTTTGAGGAATAAATATCTTTTTTTAGGGGAATTGGAGTGGATCTCAGGTTGTGCATCACATTGTCTTAATGGTTATAAAGATGTGTTTTTTTAGTATAATGTAATTTTTGCTTTTAGTTTATTCTAAGTAAGGGTTTGAGCTGTTTTTATCTTTTCTTTCAAACGTTATTTTATTTTTACTTAATCATTCTTTTATATCAGGGAAATAGGCGTGAGTACAGTAATTTTTCTGAATTAGAAAAAAATAATAAATGGATTAAGATTAAATGAGGTGATATATTATTGAAAAAGAGAGAGCTTTTTTATTAATAGCTGAGAGATTAGATACATGATTAAGATATATTGTTTATTTGAGTAGGCTATAAGCTATTAATGACAAATTCTTTCACTTATATAGAGTTAGGGTGGGTGGCTACATGAGAAAGAAAGGTTTGTGGAAAAAACAACTTTTGATTTTCAATGTTGTGATGATGATGATGCTTTTGCCAGTTGGGCAAGTAATTGCGATTCACGTAGAATCGGAGGAATCACCAGAAGCACATAGCAATGACGAATTGGTTTTAAAAGACGATGTGTTCCATTTTAATAATATTCCGCAAGAAAACGGGATAGAAGAGTTTTCTCAATTTGAAGAAATTGAAAATGATAGGCTCTATGAGGGAGCGGAGATAAGTACTGAACTTATAGAAGCGCCTGAGTGGACTATTGAGCAAAGCGATGTAGAAGCGTTTGTTAATGAGACTGAAGGGTTTGATCCTGCAGTCGTTGAATCTGGTCAATTAGGAACGATTCCATGGACAGTCGATGCTTCTGGGACACTGACTCTAAGTTCTGGCATCTTCGATGAGGAAAATAATGTTGGTGGTCGATATGGAGCGACGGATTATTTTAATCATACGTCCGCGAATCAAGAAATGATCAAGGCATCGTTATCACGGGGAGGATCGAATTACGGGGAAGTTTGATTGGAACAAGAAATAGTGTCTTATCGAATGCTGAGCAGGGGGAACATAACCAAGGATTTTTTGAAAAATTTACGAAATGTCCAAACAATTGAAGGAATGGAGTATTTAGATACGAGTCAAGTAACAAATATGGAACGTATGTTTACCCAGATGCGCAATTTAAGAGAAATAGATGTGAGTCATTTTGATACAAGAAATGTAACGAATATGAACAGTCTGTTTTATCGAATCTCATCGGTTTGCTCTTTCATGTTATCTGGTCAAAAAGAATAGCTGAAAAATATCATCTTCTTATTGATCAGATAATCCGTTTAGGAGGTAACTAACAAGTTTTTCTGTGTTGCATCAAAAAAAGATCCGTTCGACTAAGAAACAGAAAGTCGAACGGATTTTCTTTTTATTGATTGACTAGCAACCATCATCTGCGTCTTGGTTTTAGAATTTTTAGACCATGTCTAAACATTGCATCAAGAAGCGGTGACCAAGCGTTGGTTGTAAATTTAGCTTCTTTACCAGTCGCTAAGCGATTCATTTGTTGTTCATAATAAGAAAGATTAATAATGCTCCCAGCTTTTTTGTCGAGATTTTTCAGATGTGTCGTTAGACGTGGTAACTGAATGGATTGAGCATGTCCTTCTGCTAGTTGATTTGGCAACTCTGGATTCATTGCTAGTGCTCGTGCTAGTCCAACCATCGCAATTTTTTCTTTAATGATTACTTCTTCCATTGTTTCTGGTTGTGTCAGTCCACCAGTTAGAATGATTGGGGTTGTCACTTGCTGTTGGATATCTTTAGCAAAATCAAGGAAAAATGCCCCTTCCCCAACCTCCATGAATTTTGTTTTTTCGTAATTACCACCAGAAATCTCAACAAAATCGATCCCTAGTTCCGCCATTCTTAAAATAACTTGACGCGAGTCTTCTTCACTAAACCCTTGAGCAGTAAAATCTGTGGAATTAAGTTTTAAACCAACAATAAATTCCGGTGTAGTGGCTTCTCTTAGCCCTTGGTAGATCTCAAGAAGGAAACGCATCCGATTTTCCAAAGAACCACCGTATTGGTCGGTTCGCTGATTATCTGCTGGAGAAAGAAATTGGTTGATGAGATAGCCGTGTGCACCATGGATCTGTACCCCAGAAAAACCAGATTCTTCCGCTATTTTACCAACTGTGACAAATTGTTCCACCAGTGTTTTGATCTCTTTAGTAGTTAGTTCTCTTGGAGGATTAAAAAATCCTTGAAGTTCTTCACCTATCGGTTGAGCAGTAGGGGCAACCGGTTGTGAGTTCATTGTTTTGGGTGACTGTTTGCCGGGATGATTGATTTGTAAAATAAATTTTGTATGGTTTTCTGTTCCAGCTTTGGCCCAGGCTTTTAAAATTGATTTATCTGTATTTTCATCTATAACAACATTTCCAGGTTCACCTAAATGATCACGATCGACCATGACATTTCCTGAAATTAAAAGTCCACTACCGCCTTGAGCCCAACGGTGATAAAGATGAATATGTTTTTCAGTTGGGTTATTTTCTTTGTCGGCAAGTGTTTCACTCATTGCAGATTTGACGATTCGATTTTTTAAGATTGTTTGATTTGGTAAAGTGATTTCTGATAATAGCATTGAATTCTCCTTTTATTTCAGTATTTTTTTTAAAAGTTTCAACGATCGATTTGAATAAGGTGGGAATAATCCAGGAACATTGAAGGTTAAACGATTTTCATAGACTCCTTTTTGATGAGAAAAGGTAAGAAAACTATATTTTCCGTGATAGCCACCGATACCAGATTCTCCTACACCACCGAAAGGTAAATGAGGATTGGCAATATGTTTCAGAACATCATTGACCGTCACATTTCCTGATGAAATAGCGGTCATGAGCTGTTCTTTTTTCCGATTCGATGTTGTAAATAGATATAGTGCTAAAGGTTTTTCATACTGTTTAACTTGAGAAATCGCATCATCGATGGTATCAAAAGTCAAGATTGGTAAGATCGGCCCAAAGATTTCTTCTTGCATGGTTGCGGCATCATGACTAGGTAAATCCAAAATTGTGGGTTCAATATATAAATCTTCCCGATCTGTTTCACCGCCAAATACGACAAAGGAGTGGTCAGCTTCTAACATCTGTTGCAATCGGATAAAATGGCGATCATTGATGATCCTGCCATAGTCTGTGTTATTTCGGATATCAGAACCATAAAATTCTTTCGTGGCAATAATCATTTCTTTGATCAATGCTTTTTTTCGTTTACGGGACACTAAAACATAATCTGGCGCAATACAAGTTTGTCCGTTGTTCTGCAATTTTCCCCAAACGATGCGCTTTGCTGCCACTTTTAAATTAGCAGTATCATCGACGATCACGGGACTCTTGCCACCTAATTCTAAAGTGACGGGTGTCAAATTCTTTGCGGCAGCTTGCATTACGATTTTTCCTACTGGGACACTGCCAGTAAAGAAGATATAATCGAATCTTTGTGCGAGTAATTCAGTCGTTACGTCCACACCGCCTTCGACCGAGGCAATGTATGTTTTGTCAAAAGTTGAATGAATCAATTTTGTCAGAACTTTAGCCACATTTGGTGCTAATTCGCTTGGCTTTAAAATCACCGTATTCCCTGCCGCAATTGCCCCAATCAGTGGTTCAATAGCTAAATGAAATGGGTAATTGAAAGGAGCAATGATCAACACTTGTCCATAAGGTTCATACTCAAGATAACTTTTCCCCCACATATAAATCGGTGTATGAACGTTTTTTCGCTTAGCGTATTTCTTTAATTTTTTGATCATCTCAGAAATACTTTGATAGACAACACCAATTTCAGTGACATATGCTTCGTGTGCTGGTTTTCGCAAATCTTTGAATAATGCTTGTGTCAATTCAATCTCTATTTCTTGCATCGCCTGTTTCAGTTTGATTAATTGGGCTAATCGAAAGTCGATTGATTTTGTTTTTCCTGTTTCAAAAAAATGTTGTTGATTCTGTAAAAGTTGGTTGATCATGCGTTTTCTCCTTTTAATATATTTATATGTTCGAACTTATGAACCTATTTATTTAAAAAGAAAGGCCGAAGCCTTTTTATATTTTTTCTAATAGTTGCATAAATCCTTTCAAATTACGTTTGATACAAGCAACATCTAAATAATAGATCCGCTCTTTGCCACGTTTTTCGACATACACAATCCCTGCTTGTAAAAGCAATTTTAAATGATGAGAAATAGCGGGGCGAGAAATAGACATTTCTTCTGTGATTTCTGTCACACTTAAACCACCTTTTTCTACTAGTAAACTGACGATTTCTTGACGATTTTCTTCTTGTAATGTCGTAAATAGGGGCGTGGAATCGCGTAATAACGCTAAAAATGTTTCTCGCATAGTGACCTCCTTCAATTTGTTAAAGTGAGTATAGCACGATATGTTTAAACTTGTCAACGCGTTATGGAAAGCCATCATAAGTATGTTATTTTTTAGTTTATTCACTTATTTATTATTAGTATTTTCACATATTTTTTGATATACATGTTTACAATCTATTTTTTTTTAGAATAGATATAAAAAGCAAAAGAGGTGTGAAAAATGCGAGAGTTACAGTTAAAATTTATTACAAATACGATTACAGAAAGGTGGATGCGGATTTTAAATGTGATCGAACAACAGAATATGTTTACGATTGTCGGATTGTCACAACAACTTGGTGTTTCTAAGCGTACGATCCTAAAAGATGTCAGTGAACTGAAAAATTACTTTGAAGAGAGTGCGATTTTTGAGTCAAATACCACTGGCTATTTTTTTAAAGAAAAAAATCGACGACTGTATCATGAAGACAAAGAAGCATTGTTACAATCGGAGATTTGGTTTGAAATTATCAGTGACATTTTTTATGGAGAGCTAGTATCTGTCGGAGAATTAGCTGATCGCTATAATTATTCAGAAAGTACGATGCTACGATCAGTCGCTCAAATCAAAGAGGTTTTAAAAGAATATCAGCTTTCACTTAGCTTAAAACCAGTGGACCTTGTGGGAAAAGAAGGAAATATCCGCAAGTTTTTTTTATGAAGGAGAACCAACACCGTATACGGTCTATCCCCCGGAAAGTATCCACCAAATGTTTTTGGATAAGTTAGGTGAGCGTCTTGGTAAGTATGAGATAGGTACAGGGGTCATGGTCACAGGATTTTATTACTGTTTGTATATCACGATGATCAGAAACAAGAATGGGCATATCATCTCTTTACCTCGTAGGATAAAAGAGATCGATTTTAGCAATGAGACAGATTTTTTATTGATGTCCGAATTGATTCCACTGATCAAAAAGGAGTATGGTATTTCGATCCATCAAGATGAAATCATTTGGCTTTTTTTGATCATAATTAGCAAACGAACAATTGATCATATCGAGCAAGAGACTGTCTTTTTGGAGAAGTATAATCAGTGGCCTGAAATAGATCCAGTGATTGAATCTTACTTCCAATTATTCAACATCGACCGTAAGACTAATCCTATATTATCCACCTTTCTTTCTGCCTTTTTTCTGGGGAGGAAAATCAATAATGAAATGGCACCAATACTGAATAAATTATTAAATGAAGAAATTATTATCATCAAAGGTCTCTATGGTTTAGCCTATGAGAAAAATCGACAATTTATTCAAAAAAATCAACCATTGCTGTCTTTCTCAGAGAAATATTTAGAAGATATCATAGCAAGTTTAACGATGTATACAGAAATCTTGTTCTCTTATTATTCACCTAAGAAAACAGTGTTGTTTCTTTTGGAAGGTAATCATTTACTCGTTCAGTTGATCAAAGTCCAAGCCAATCAACTGTTGTCGAAGCAGTATCATGTGCTGTTTGTTCCGTTACATGAATTGACAGAAGAACGTTTGAACGTTGAGCATGTTGATTTGATCGTAACGAATTATCGTCCTTATTTATTGGATTACCAGTTGAACAAGGACTATTTGTTGATCAATCGAGTCCCTAATAGAAATGATTGGGTCAACATTTTTACTCAGTTGAATCCTTTACTCAATAGTATGCTGTAAGAAGCAAAAAACGACGTTAATCGATGAAGTAACTAAAGAGATTAACTGATCTCCGCGGTTCTTCATCGATTTTTTGTTGTGCAACTAAAGGAGCGAATCTATCAAAGTCACATAGTGAAAGTGGGAACAAGCCACTTCACTAGTTAGTGAAAAATATGAATTTCTTTTCTTTTTGAGCTACGTTAATCTTATTTATGCAGAAAGTAATGATAATTACTATTATGTAAGAAAGGTTATAGGAGGAGGGAAATGAATCGTAAAAAAAAATACATACTAAGCCTGAGTATGTTACTTATTCAATGTTATGCACCCTTGGTTGTATACGGGACAGAGGTTCGATCGGTTGAAACAGAGGGGACAGTCGGTTTTACAGGCATGTATGAAATGCCTGGAGATCCAGTACCAGCTCCAGAAGTTGAAATCAAACCAGATTTCCCGAAAGAAATCGCTCAACAACCGTCAGAGGAGAGAGATGCCAGTCACAGAAGATTGCCAAAAACGAATGCACAACAAATGAGTAGTTGGATAATTTTAGGGGTTTTTCTTGTGATAGTGACACTTAGTTTTTGGTTTTGGAAATACAAAAAGAAAAAACAATCATAGAAAGTAGGACGTGTATAAATGAAATTAGTTAGATTAGCAACAATTGCAGCCTTATCATCAACAGTTTTTGCCGGAGGTATGACTGTATTTGCAGAAGATGGTTCCACAAACACATCAAAAGAAGTGCGTAATGTAACAACTAATGGAACGATTGAATTTACACCAAATGAAGATGAAGAGCTAGTCGTTGTTCCGCCAGTAAAAGAACCAGATGTCGAGATTGAGCCTGAAGTGCCAGGAACAACTGGACCTTTATCGATCATGAAAGCTGTCACAATGGATTTCGGTTCACAAGTCATTTCAAATCAAGATCGAACATACAATATGGTTGCAGAAAAACAACAAAAAAAGGGGACAACTGGTGAAGAAAACAAAGTTCCGTATGTCAGTTTTGCGCAAGTACAAGATGTCCGTGGAACGAATGCTGGTTGGAATCTGCAAGTACGCATGACCGACTTTAAAGCAACGAATACAACAAATGATACATTGCTCGGTGCAGAAATTTCATTGTTGGATCCAAGAATCCAGTATGAAGGAAGCACGCCTGGTAATGCGCCAGTAGCTCATCCAGCTGGAATGAAATTAATACCAAATGCTTCTGCGGTATCCGTGATGACAGCAGAAAAAGATAAAGGTGCAGGGGTATCTTCAGTTGTTTGGGGAAACCAAGCAGACCTAGATGCACAAGAGATGAACGATGAAGTTGAAGTAGTAACAAATAATGCGATCCAATTGTTTGTTCCTGGTTCTACAGCAAAAGACGCGACACAATATAAATCAACATTGACTTGGGAATTATCCAATACACCTGATGTTAGTGGTGTAAATTAACAAGAAAAAAAATATGAGTAACATAACGAATCATAATCATTAAAAAGCAACCGATTTTTGTTTATAGAAGTGAATGTGGTAGCGTTACAATTTTGTAGCGCTACCTCCTTTAAAGAAGGGGGTAAGTTTATGAAAAAGACAAGTACATATCGAAAAAATAAAATCCAACAAGTGGGGATCGTATTACTCGTCATGATTGTCAGCCTGATGGCTCCCATGTTGGTTGGAGCGGAAGAAGGAACGTTGAATTTTTATGTAACGCCTGAGTTCTCAGAAAATCAAAAATCAGGAAATGATCGTTATTTTCAATTGAATCTTGCACCAGACACGACAGAAAAGCTAACGTTGAAACTACAAAACGCAAACGCAGAAGCCAAAAAAATCAAAATCACCCCACATACTGCTTATACCAACGTGATGGGGGTCGTAGAATACGGACAAGATGCGGAAGAAGCAGATCCAACGCTCAAACATTCGTTGGCTGAGTTGATTGAACAACCAGAAATCATTGAGCTTGCTGGAAATGAAACAAAGACCGTTACGCTTGATTTGAACATGCCTAAAGAAGAATTTGAAGGATTGTTAGCTGGTGGATTACGAGTGTCAGAAGTCAAAGAAGAAGCAACAGAAGAAACGAGTAATGAAGAAGGTGTCGCCATCCAAAATGATTTTGCGTATATCATCGGTGTGGTTGTGAGCAACAAACAAGATGCTGTACAACCGGACTTAGAGTTGTTAGATGTTTTTGCTGACCAACTCAACTATCGCAATGTGATCAGTGCGAATCTACAAAACTTCACCCCGACATTCGTGAATCGCTTAGAAGTCGAAGCTACGGTTCAAAAAGTGGGCGAAGAAGAGATTTTATACCAAGCCAGTCAAGAACAGATGCAAATGGCACCCAATTCCAATTTTAATTTCCCGATTTCTTTAGAAGGTGATCGTTTTCGCAGTGGTGACTACGTATTGAAAATGACGGCACGTTCTGGGGAAGACGAATGGCAATGGGAAAGAACCTTTACGATCGAAGCAGATGAAGCACGAGCATTGAATCGTGCGGATGTTATGGTCGATACGAGTATTAATTGGTGGATGATTGGTTCAATCATGTTACTTGTTTTATTGCTTGGAATAATTCTTTACCTAATCCATAAAAGAAAAAAAGAGCAACCGAATAAGAGTAATGAGAAGGAGTGAATACAATGCCCTCAAGATTAAGAAGAACGATGCTTTTTTTAGGGACGACAATTTTAGTGATACAAACAGTAACTATACCGTTAGGCATGGTCTACGCAGAAACCACGATGGACAATGTGGAACATGAGCCAATGGAACGTCCTGCTATCCAAAACTCCTTAAAAGAACTATCCAGTAATCCTAACTTTTTCTTTTCTCAATCTCAATTGCAAGGAACGATAAAAGTTCCGCTACAAGTGACGTTCTTTTCTGATCAAGAAGTGTCAGAGGCACGAGTGATCTTACCAGAAGAAGCAACGCTTATCCAAGACCAATTGTCGGCAGGGATTTCAATCGAACAAGGAGAGCAGCCTCATGAATGGATCGTTCACTCAAAACATGCGCAAAATACGTTTGTTCTTCCTTTGGTATTTGACAAGATAGGAAACTATGAACTGTCTGTGGAAGAAACGACGACTCAGCTAAAAATCAGTGAGCCAGAAGCAATCAGTGATGAACTTCCAGCTGAAGAAAGTGACTCCCCTGATGATGAGCTAGGCGGACAAAAGGAATCAAAAGAGGGAGAATATATAATAGAAGAAAATCAAGAGGATGATCAGACATCCGAAGAAGTAGATGAGCCTAAGGAAGAAGCTCCGCAGGATCAACAAACAAAGGAGAAAGAGCCTTTCGTAAGTGTTTCTACATGGGAAGAATTTCAAAAAGCCATAAGTAACGATGATGTACAAAAAATTATTTTGGAAAACGACATAGTCAGAAACGCTGGATCGGCAGGAACGATCAACAGAAATATCGAAATTGACGGACAAGGATGGTCGATAGATTTTGCTAATAATACTGCTGGATTCACACTTGGAGCAGTGAGCGTAGAGACGACAATTACTTTAAAAAATATAACAATAACAAAACCAGGAACTACAGCAATTTTTACAGGTACAGCAGCCAACAGTCAAAGATGGACATTAAATTTTGAAAATGTTCATACGGGAAGTGGGAATGTATCTGGTTTAGTTAATGCACCGAATGCAAAGGCAGGATATATAGGTGGCGAAAATACTTATAGGTCGACTATGAATGGGCGTGATGATGCTGTCTTCCGAGTCAATAAATTTTTTGCTCGAAATGGAAGTAAAGTAAGTATGGACCTGCAAGCAAAGTTAGCACAAATTTCAGGCGTATTACCGGTAGTTCAAATTACGGATGAAGACACTACAGTTTCTATTAATACAACTTCAACAAGCTCGGGTAGAAACGGAGGGGTTATTAGATTTGATTCAAATGAATCGCTTATTGAGGTTAACAATGGAGCATCTTTGAAAATAGAAGCCCCTCAAACTAGTGCGCTTCTTTATGATACTGCTACGAATTCAAGAATTTTGGTAGACAATGGCTCTAAAATGGAACTTTACTCTTCTCGTCTTGATGGAAATGATGCAACAGTTAGATTTTATGGGGCTGCAAGCCGAGGTTCTCGATTTGATATAGATAATAATAGTACTGTTATTATTGAGGCTGAAGAAGGAGCTGCTCCGGCAGTAAGATTTCGTGCGGATGGTCAATTCTTTGTAAAAGGAAATAGTAAATTACAAATGTACAATGGTGGAAACGGATCACCTAATAATTCGGCGAATCAAGGTATAGAATTTGCTAATGATGGTGGAGTTTTTGATTTGAGTGGCGTGGGAACAGAAGTAAATATTGTCTCTGATTTTGGACCTGCTATTGGTGGAAACAGTTCGATGGAAATCAATGTTAGGGAAGGAACTAGTTTTACAGCAATTGGAAGATCGAGCACTGCATCAGGTGCAATATTTAATGGTTCAATTAGTAATATAACTATTGATAATCCACTTTTTTTTGATTTTAAAAATACACGTCCAAACGGAGGCAATATATATAGTGTATCGGCATCCTCTATATTTGATTTGAAAAATTCTAATTTTGCAGCATGGACTAATGGTTCTAATTTTGATCTTGAAGCAGAAAAGTATTGGAATATGATTGATTTTGAATTAACGGGAAGCAATTTTAATACTATTAGACAGACTAGCGATCCGGAATCATTTAATACAAGTACTTTTGGACCAGCTGGAATGACTGCATATAGTAGAATTAGTGCAAATAACGCACGTGCTGTTGTAGATGAATTAAGAGTTCCTACCAATGCAGATAAGTCTATTTTTGGTCATGTAAGTATTCCGGAAGGGAGTGACTATAGATCAGCGTTTGAAGGCGAGGTAGAACTAGAGATAGAAATTGAACGACTTACTGGAGAAAAAGAAACACATAGAGCAGTTACTAAAGTAGATAGTATCTATGGTGAAGCAGATAGAGAGGGAATATTTGAAGTAAAATTACCGGAACTTTTAAATGAGGGAGATCGGATTAGCGTTCTATCTGCTTTTCGCGGTGTTGGTGAAGTTGGAGTTCCCAGTTTGCCGGACGATATCAAAATAGATAGTGTTGTCGTCTTTCCAATTATCCCACCAAAACCAGCGGAGTTCCCTGTGAATATCATCGGAAAAACAGCAACACATGTTCAGGGATATGTTGAAAACAAAGAGGTTGAAATAACCGCAACTCATAATGGACAAATCTTTGACACTTCTGATGTAACGGTAGACGACGAGGGTAACTTTATCCTGAATTTATCTGACTTAACTTTAAAAGAAGACGATGAGATTCAGGTCTTTCTAAGAGATGCGGAAGGCTCGGCAGAAGCCGCAGGTGTGATCAATCCGCCAGAAACAAATAACGCACGTGGAAATATTAACCCAGCCGCTGACTTAACATTTCACGATGTAACTTTTGAACCGGCTACGACATTAATCGTTGAGGATGTAGGACCTTTCTCACCGGTAGATCCTTTGGATCCAGAATTAGAAGTGGAACCTGAAAATAAACCAGAATTGCCAGAAGATCAAGGGCAACTAAGCATTGACTTTATTTCGTCCTTCAATTTTGGCTCACAAGCTATTTCTGTTCATGAACAAACCTATTATGCCCAACCTCAACGTTTACTGAACGAAGATGGCACGGTCAATGAAATACAAGAACGACCAAACTTTATCCAAATCAGTGATCGTCGACCGGACAATGAGCGAAGTGGTTGGCAATTATCGGTTACCCAGAATGGACAATTCAGTAATCAAAATGGTCATGAATTGATTGGTTCTGAGATCCAGTTACTCAATCAAGAACTAGTGACAGCTCAAGGCGGAACAGCGCCTGCGCTAAAAGAAGAAACTGGCCAAAAAATCATACCAAATACTAAAAGAATCTTATTACAAGCAGATGAAAAATCTGGAACAGGAACCTGGATCTATCGTTTTGGTAATGCAGAGACAGCTGATAAAAGTGTTGGTTTGTATGTACCGAAAGGAACGAATCCAGAAGCCAAAGAATATTCAACGACACTTACTTGGGAATTGAGTAGTGTTCCAGAAAATCAATAAAAAAAAGAGTTGTGATAGCCAGATACAGCTCCAAAAAATAAGTCAGAAACCGCTAAGATTTTCGGGATTTCTGGCTTATTTTTGCTAACATCCTTTTTTTAATTACATTTACTCAGTTTTAGGGAGTATGAGATGATGAATATTATCTCACTTCTTTCATTTTCTTAAAACTGAGGGAAAAAAGTATTTTTCTATTAGTTGAAAACTTTCTGTAAAAAAGTGCGAAGAAAACGAGAGATTTCTTTACACTAGAGTAACTATAACGTATATAATCTATATAAGGTGTGTTGTCACCATTAACGTTGATTGGCACAGAAAAAAGAAGCAACAAAAAAACGAAGCGAGCGAATATGGAGATAGATATGATAAAGAATAAATTGCAACAATACAAAATATTATTGATATTATTGATTCTTGTAGCTGTTTCGCTGATTATTTTTTTGAATCAAATCATTTATGCGTGGCTGATCGTGGAAATTTTTGCCTTTCTTCTTTGTGGCTATTTAGTGATTTTTGATCAAAGAGAAGCAACCTCTAAAATTGCTTGGATCTTAGCGTTATTATTTTTACCGGTCGTCGGGATCATGCTGTACTATCTGATTGGTCGTGAGCCACGATTACGCAAGTTATCGAAACAGCAACTAGACAATGAACGAAACATACAAGAGACGGTGTCCAAGATCCTTCAGGAACATTCAGAAATCATTCATGCCAAGCACGATCTTTCCAAAGAAATTTTCCATCTTTCCGCAAAGTATCCCACAAAAGACAATCAATTGACATTGTTAAAAGAAGGGACGGATGCTTTTGCTTCATTGTTGCAAGATATCAAACAGGCAACACATCATGTCCATGTTTTCTTCTATATTATAAAAGGGGATGAAACTGGCGAAGAACTAGTTGCTGCTTTGATCGAAAAAGCTCGACAGGGAATCAAAGTACGTTTTATGTATGACAGTGTCGGATCAATTGCTTTCCCGAATCAATTATTAGATACGATGCGAGAAAATGGTGTAGAGGTAAGAACCTATGATCTATTGAATTCACCGTGGCTGAGTAACAAAGCCAATTGGCGCAATCATCGGAAAATCGTTGTGATCGATGGGGAAATTGCACACACTGGTGGTATGAATATCGGGAATGAGTATAGTGGACGCGGGAAAAAGTTTTCTTATTGGCGGGATACGAATGTTCGAATCGAAGGGCCTTCTGTACTCGAGTTGCAGGAATGTTTCGTTTATGATTGGTTATTTCTCGATGAAGGGACGGAAACGATCACTTATTTCATCAATCAGCAAGAGCTGTATTTTCCATTACAAACGGAACAACCAAAAGGTTCGGAAATCGTACAGGTCGTTTACGGAGGGCCGTATGATCAGGAGAGGATCATCAAAGACTCTTTCAATGACTTGATTGGTAAAGCAGTTGATTCGATCAAGATTGCTATGCCTTACTTTATTCCAGATGAAGAAACTCTTGGGGCACTCAGACGAGCAGCTCGCTGTGGGATCAAAGTACAATTGATCATACCGGGAAAAGGCGATCGCGGGATTTCATTTCATGGGACGAACTCGTTTATTGATGAGTTGTTATCGGCAGGAGTTGAAGTGTCGATCTACGATACGACTGCATTTATCCATTGTAAATATATGATCGTTGATGATGTGGTTGCAACGATTGGATCAACTAATTTTGATATTCGCAGTTTTTATCTCAATCATGAACTGTCAATGTTCATTTATGGTCCATCAAAAACGATTGATGAATTGAACGTCCATTTTACAGAAGATTTAGCCCACGCTGAAAAGGTCAAAAAAGACGAATGGCAAGAGCGAAGTGCATGGACGAAAATCAAAGAGAAAATCAGTGGCTTGTTTGTGCCGATACTTTGATAGAAGCAACGGAATCAGCGCATAAGAACGTGCCATTAGCTTAAGACAGAATAGACAAAGCGTTTCATACGTGTTTGTTTCTTCTGTTTTTTCTTTTATCCTTTCTTAGTGTTTTATAACAATACAATGCGCAATAAAATAAGTTTTTTTAGAGATATGCTACTATAGAGATAGATATAAAGTGTTTTTTTACAGTTGGATCTTACGAATTTACATCTGTGAAAATGTGCTTTAAGACTTAGAAAGTAAGAGGTGATTTTGTGAAAAACAAACAGAAATCAGTCATTGTTCTGGGAGGTGGACTTGGTGGTTTGTCTGCAGCAGTTTCCTTAGCCCAAGAAGGATTCGACGTATCGCTATATGAAAAGAACGATCATTTAGGGGGAAATTGAACCGTTTAGAAGCAAATGGGTTTGGCTTTGATCTAGGTCCATCGATTTTGACGATGCCCCAAATTTTTGAAAAACTGTTTCTCACGAGTGGCAAACAGATGGCAGATTACATTCCGATCGAACGGTTAGATTTGCAGTGGCGTTCTTTTTTTCCTGATCACACAACGATTGATCTATACAGTGATTTAACGAAAATGGCCCAAGAAAATCCTTTGCTGACTGAAAAAGATATGAGGGAGTATCAAGATTTCTTAGACTATGCGAAGGAAATTTATGCGGCCACAGAAGTCGGTTATTTTGACAAAGGGCTTGATTCGACAATGGAGATTTTAAAAGAACATGGTGTGATCAAAGCGTTGAAAGGGTTTGATTATTTTTCTTCGATGCATGATGGAATCGCTAAACGTGTGAGTCATCCAAAAATGCAAGATATCTTAGGGTATTTCAGCAAATATGTCGGTTCCTCTCCTTATGATGCGCCAGCGGTTTTAAATATGATGAGTTACATGCAGCATGAGCAAGGAATTTGGTATGTTCCGGGCGGGATGCATAAAATTGCTGAAGGAATCGTCAATCTTGGGAAAGAGCTCGGCGTAGCGTTCCATACTGGCTGTCAGGTTGAAAAACTAAATGTAGTGGATGAACAGATCCGTTCGGCACGACTAGCGGATGGGACGGTGATCGAAGCAGATTATTTTGTTTCGAATATGGAAGTCATCCCAGCTTATGAACAATTATTAGATGAAAAACCAGCGTTTACAGAGAAATTAGAAAAGAAATTTGAACCCGCAAGTTCTGGTTTTGTCTTGCATCTAGGTGTTAATAAAGAATACCCACAATTAGCCCATCATAATTTTTTCTTTTCGAATGCTTCTAAAGAAAACTTTGATCAAAACTTCCATCAGCATCAGTTGCCAGACGACCCAACGATCTATCTTGTGAATGTCAATAAGACTGATCCTTCTCAAACCATCGAAGGACATGAGAACATCAAGATTTTACCGCACATCCCTTATTTACAAGATCAACCATTTACAGAGGCAGAATACGATGCCTTTCGGGAGCGTATCTTGATCAAATTAGAAACGATGGGATTAACGGATTTGAGAAAACATATTGTCTATGAAAATCGTTGGACCCCGGAAGATATCCAAAAAAATTATTTATCCCATCGTGGAGCAATCTATGGGACTGTCTCTGATCGTAAGAAAAATCATGGGTTCAAACATGCAAAACATAGTGAGCGCTATGACAACTTATACTTTGTAGGTGGGACAGTCAATCCAGGTGCAGGTATGCCAATGGTCACTTTGAGTGGGCAACAAGTGAGTGACAAGATTGCTCGAAGAGAAGCGGATGTATAGGAAGGAAGGCTAATTTTGTTACTAATAATGATCGTCCTTTTTGTTGCTTGGCTTTCAGGTTGGTGTATCTTTTATCGACTGCCATTCATCACAAACCTAACCTCTGCAAAACGTTTTGACACAAATGTTTCAATCATTATTCCTGTACGTAACGAAGCAAATACGCTCCCCAAATTGCTACAATCGATCCAAAGGCAAACGATCCAACCACGAGAAATCATCGTCGTGGATGATGATTCCACTGACGGTACAGCAGAAATCGCCAAGAACTTAGATGCAACAGTTTTCTCAAATGATCGTGAGCAGCATGGCAAGGCGGCTGCCTGTTGGTTAGGTGCAACAAAGGCCCAAAGTGAGCATTTCTTATTTTTAGATGCAGATACATTTTTTCAGACAGACAATAGTTTGGAAAGACTGTTGAATGAATACGAAAAAAGAGGGAATAGTGGCTTGCTGTCGCTTCAACCGTTTCATCAAACTGTTCGCTTTTATGAACAGCTCTCGTTTGTTTTCAATGTGGTCATTCTGGTAGGGTTGAATACTTTTTCTGTGCTAGGTGAAAAATTAAAAGCAGCGGGGGCGTTCGGGCCGTGTATCTTATGCTCGAAAACCGATTACTTCCAAGTCGATGGGCATAAAGATATGCCTAGTGGGATCTTAGATGACATGGCTTTAGCCAATCGTTTTCAAAAGGCAGGATTTCCCATCCATTTATATGGTGGGAAAGAGTTGATTGCTTTTCGCATGTATCCTGAAGGTTTCAAGCAATTGATCCAAGGATGGACAAAGGATTTTGCCACAGCTTCTAGAGCAACCAATCCCTTTATTTTGTTAGGAGTCATCCTCTGGATAAGTGGTGGTGTTGGCTCAGTGTTGGCTTTTGGTATGGAACAATGGCCGCTCGCACTGGTCATTTATTGCCTGTATGTGCTCCAATGTATTGTATTTGCCAAACGTGTAGGAAATTTCAAGCCGATTTTCTTGTTCGTTTTTCCGTTCTTTTTTATCTTCTTTCTTTTCTTGTTTTTGTGGTCATTGATCCAAACCTATCTTTTGAAATCAGTGACTTGGAAAGGAAGAAAAATCAAACTTTAGGAGGTTTTTATGCCACTGATCCATTTGACCACTGGAGTATTAGTGATGCTCGACATTCTTGCCTGGTTTATTTTTCATTTGGTTATATCCTTTGGTGTACGTCAAATTTCTGACTCTTTTTTTGAAAGAAAGCGTCGTTGGTTTCGTTCTTTTTCTTTTGAAAAGCAAGGAGTTATTTGGGAGAAAAAATTTCGAATCAAAAAATGGAAAGACAAGCTGCCAGATGGTACTGTGATTGCCAAGAGTGGATTCGATAAATCAAGACTCGGTAAGACTGATTCTGCCGCACTGAAGAAATTCATCATTGAAACACAAAGAGCAGAGCTGACACATTGGCTATTGATTGCGCCAGCGTTCCTTTTCTTTTTGTGGAATCCCAAATGGGCGGGGTGGGTCATGGTTTTTTATGCGCTTCTTGTCAATATCCCATTTATTATGATCCAACGCTATAATCGGCCACGATTGGAACGAGCGTTCATTAGAAGAATGAGGAATAAGTAGGTTCTTAAAACGGATTTATGTTTCTTTTATGTTGTTTATATGTTGAAAAATAGCAGAGGTGATGACATGGAAACGACAAAAAAGAAACCAATCCATATCTCAATTGATGAGGATTTGAAAAAGGATGCTGAGCAATTATTTGCTGAGTTGGGTATGAATATGATAACCGCAATTACAGTTTTTTAAAAACAGTCTGTAACTAAACTGGTACTTCCTTTTAAAATTGAAAGGGAAAATTCGGCTACTTTGCAAGCGAGAAAAGATGCTAAAGATGGCAATATTCATGGTGGATTCAGCTCTGTTGATGAGTTGCTGGAGGACTTAGATGCTTGATATTTTTTATACCTCACAATTCAAGCGAGACTATAAAAAAGCAGGGGAAAGATTTAGCCAAATTAAAAAAGGTGCTATCTCTTTTGCAATGCCAACATAAATTGCCCAAAGTGTATCGTGATCATCATTTGACCGGCAATTATGTGGGATTTAGAGAATGTCATATCAGTCCTGATTGGCTATTAGTATATAAGATTGATAATGATCAATTAATATTGATACTTGCTAGGCTGGGATCTCACAGTGAATTCTTTTAAAGAAGTTGTGAAATAAATGGACAACTCAGAAAAATAAACGAGAAAATCTAAAACTTGTTTTAAAAGTGTTTGGATTCTCTCGTTTATTTTGTTCTAGGAGTTACTAGAGAAATAGTGTAATCGTTTTTTTAGGAAGAAAAAACAAATTTTAGGAGCTTTTTATGCTACTGATTCATTTGATCACTGGAGTGTTAGTGATGCTTGATATTCTTGCCTGGTTTATTTTCCACTTGGGTCTATCCTTTGGAGTACGTCAAATCGCTGACTCTTTTTTTTAAAGATATCATCGTTGGTTTCGTGCCTTTTGAAAAGTGAGGAGTTATTTGGGAGAAAAAATTTCGGATAAAAAATGGAAAGATAAGCTGCCAGATGGTACTGTGATTGCTAAAAACGAATAAATGGTTTTCTAGAAGTGAATACTACATAAACAAGCACCAAAATCCATCGATGAATAATTGTGGGGATTTGGTGCTTTTTAGCGGAGCTTAACACTTTTATCAGAATCTCACAAACTGTCTTTTGTGCAAAGTTAGTGATTCAAAATAAAGTTGATTTTTTTGAAACTTTTCTTAGAAAACGATCGTCTAATTAAGTATAAAAAAAGAAAGCGGAGTGAGCGTATGAAACATGAAAAAAACTATTCATTTTTAACGATAGAACTAATTTTCCTAGTCTTATTGTTCCTGTTTACCAGCCTTTTTTTATGGATGTATTCAATGGATACATTTTCGATCATAGAAGAAAAGCCACAAGAGATAGGGACAAGCGAGTCGACTAGAACGAAAGATACACAACCACGTAAGGAAGCAAACAAGGATTTTATGCGAGAACTGGGTGAAATTTATTATTTGAGATAGGGAGGGATCTAATATTTTTAATCGGATAGCAAAAAAGCAGCGAGTCAGACATTATGAATCTCAGTTAGAACAGCTGATTGAGACACAATATCAAAAAATGTATCGAATCGCTTATAGTTATACACACTGTTCGGAAGATGCACTAGATGTTATCCAAGATAGCTTTCAAAAAGCGCTGATGGATTTCTCAAAGGTAAAGAAGATCGATCATTTTCAAGCTTGGTTTTATAAAATCTTAGTCCGCACAGCAATTGATTATTGGCGCAAGAATAAACGAATGCCTTTGAATTTTGAATTGGAAGACTGTCCAGAACTTGAATTCATCGATTGTCAAAATGATGTTTCTTACATGGAATTACGTGAATTATTGAGCCAAACGCCTAGCCCAGAACGCGAGATTATTATCTTGAAATTTTTTGAAGGATTTACATTGAAAGAAATTGCTCAGATTTTAAATTTAAATGAGAATACAGTGAAAACAAAAATGTATCGCTCACTAGATAATTACAAAGAAATTTTAAAATAAAGGAGAGTGGATAGCGAAATGGGAGGAACAAAGAAAAAAATAAGTATGATGAATCAGGCGTATCGAGCGGGGGAAATTCCTGAACAGCTAGAAGATGAGCTATTCAAGCGTTTTACGATTGCCAAGAAAAAAGTGAAGGTGAAACGACAAGTAAAACATGCTGTTCATATCGGTTTGGGGATCGTCTGCTCTGTACTTATTTTGTTCGCAGGTGTTCAAAATAGAGACTTTCGCGTATGGGCGACAGAAATCCCTGTTCTCGGAGAATTGGTTTCGATCATTACTGGGAAAACCTATTCATTCCAAGAAGAGGAATCGGGTATCAGGATTGCTGTTCCAAAAATAATTGGAAAAGAAGAAATCCATGACCAGTTGAATCGAAAATATCTCGCAGAGGGACAACAAGCTTATGAGGAAGGAGTGAAAGAAATCAAGAAAAACGGGCAACAGATTGATACAACAGGTGGATATCGCATATTGGTCAATGATGAGCGATTTTTAGTGATTGATCGTTCAATCGAACAGACAATTGCAAGTACGCAAACGAACAATCAATTTGACACGTTAGATAAACAAAATGAGGTACTTGTGTCTTTGCCTTTATTATTTAAAAATGATGATTATCTCATTGCTCTTTCAAAGGAAATTGAAGAACAGATGAAAAATCGTATGGAAAAAAATCCAGAATCAACTTATTTTGCTCTAGAGGATAATGGCTCATTTTTATTAAAAAAAGATCCTAGTTTTTATATCAATAAAGAACACCAGCTGGTTATCTTCTTTGATAAATACGAGGTAGCACCTGGTGCTATGGGGACACAAGAATTCGTTATTGATACAAATAAAATCCAATCTTTATTGGCTGACCCAAACTATTTGAACTAAAGCTTTCAGACTTTACGAATAGAATCGTTCTTTGCTGAGAATAGTAGCATCAACCGGTAGAATCTTTTTTACATGTTTACCGGTTGATGCTTTTTAGGTTGAGAGAAATAGCATTCAATAATGGCCGAAGAATCCAATGCTTATCTGAATTACTCAATCGCTTGCTTGACGATTTCTTGCCAAAAATGAAAATATTCCTCTTCTAAATCGATCGAATCAAGTTCATCCCAAGCAATAAAGCCCTCGTTTACATAAAAGCCATCTTCTGTCATCTTTTTTTGAATCTTTCCTCTATAGTTTTCTCCCTTTTTTGTTTGGATCGTAATTTCTTGTTTGGCAATATAAGCAGTGATTATGACAGTTTCGAAATGATTCTTTACCATTGTCATCGGCAACGCCTCCCTTTTAGTCATTTTCCTCTTCAAAAGCTTGATAAAATTCATCTTTGATCAATTGCAACTCAGCTTGTTGGTTTGGCTTGTTCCAATCGATTGATCGGGAAACTTGTTCGTCATATGTCTTGTTGGTACTAAACTCAAACCATTTCATTTCTTGTTTCAAACCAACGTGACGAATGTTCTCCCAGAGAATCTGGTACTGGTCAATCGTCAGATATTCTTCATCACATTCGCCTAAGAAAACGCCCTCGATATTTTCTCTATATCGACCAAATTCATCTTTTGTGTTTAATTGGATGGTCACTTTTTGTCGGTAGAGAAAGGACTGTAATAGTACTTGGTCGATTTCCTCTCTCGTCATTTGCAATTGGGGAGGGAGGTCTTTTAAGGCGACTGCTGCATTTTCTTCGATCCCTTTAACTAGCTCATCCATGGCAAAAGCGGTTCCCCATTTCAAGCCAAAGGGGCGATCACGGTATTCATTGTAATCGAGAAATTCTTTTTTCGTGCGTCGCATGTCCCTCACCTTCAATACCAGCCATTCCGCCAGCATGACCGCCTACAAGCGAACTGCGGGCGATTGCTCGACCACCTTCTAGTAAACTATGTGCATGGACGATTGCTTTAAATCCATATTTTTGTCGAATCTTATCCACGACAAAGTCAATCTTTGCCGCATTGACTTGCTCTTTAGGATCATCGAATAGATTCAATTGCAAGCCAGTCGCATAAACTAAGCGAGAACAGTTGACGCCGATACTTCGGATATCTTGCCGTTGATAATGTCGATCAAAAATCATCAATAGTGCTTCTGCTAAAACATGACTGGCATTGGTCGGCTCGATTTTCATCTGTTGGTGAAACCCAGTTTTTCCTGAAACATCTGTGTAGCCCAAAGAAAAGCCGACCCACAGACTAACTACTTGTGCTTTTGCTTCTTCTCGTCGTAAGCGTGTGCCTACTTGATCTGCCATTTCCTTGATCACGATTTCAATCTCTTCTCGGCGGGTATAGTCCTTATTGAGGATTTGACTATTTCCGATGCTTTTTGATTTAGGGGTGTAGACTTCACCAAGAAAGCTCCGATCGATTCCCCAGGCATGGGCATAAAGTTGTGTACCAATTACCCCCATTGCACTTTTTAAACGATAGTAATCCGCATGTGCAAGCTCATAGATGCTATGGATGTTCATTTTATTTAAACGAATCGCTGTTTTTCGACCGATCCCCCAAAAATCTGTCAGCTGAGGAATCCGCCAAAGTTTTTCAGGGACGTCTTCATAACGCCATTCGGCGATCATGTCTCGGGTATCCTTCGCTTCATTATCCAGAGCTAATTTTGCCAATAGTGGATTATCACCGATACCGATCGTGGTATAGATCCCTGTCTGGTCATAAACGTCTTGACGAATTTTTTTTGCAAGTGTCCGGGCATCAGGAGCATCGAACAAATTCAAACTATTTGTGATATCCAAAAAACTTTCGTCGACCGAATAGACATGATGGTTACTCTCGTCTGCATAGGTTTTATAAATCGCATTGATTTCTTTGTTCTTCTCCATATAATAAGCCATTCGTGGTGGGGCAATATATAGATCACTGGGATAAGGAAAGGGCAAATCACGCGCACGACTGATATTCGTGATCCCGTAGGCTTTTTTTGCAGCTGGACTAGAGGCAAGGATCAACCCGCTACCACGTTCTTCCCATGAATTTCCGGGGTACGACATAACAACTAGTTTGGTTGTTAAAGGGTCTAAACCAAGTGAGACACATTCAACAGAAGCATAGAACGACTTACAATCAATACATAAAATATCTCTAGAAGGTTCTTTATGATAGTCAAATACAGGATTTTGATTTTTAAACATAACAGTCACCTCTTCTACATGATTAGAACACACGTTCGCGTTTTTTGTCAACGAAAAAATCAATAGGAACTTTAAAAAAACATCGGTCTTCTAAAGGATCATTAGCATAAAGAGAAAAAGATTTGAAAAAGTAGTTGACTTATTTCAGAAAGAAATCTATACTTAAACCAATCTTAAATCAGTTTGGAGCGATTTCTTATGAAAATCACATTGAATTCACAACTGAATACGTATTACTTTAGCTATTTTAGATAGGTTTGTATTCATGACATTCATGGGTGCAAACACAACGTTTGTATCTATGATGGCTAAGGATGTTTGAGATGACTTGTCCGCCACATAGATGAAAATCTATAGTGGCTTTTTTGTTAGAATTGGTGAAGGCCCACTGTAGATTTGTCTACGGCGGGCTTTTTTTATACCTAACGAAAGGAGAACCACATCAGTTCATTTTCCAACGAGTTATTTTAAGTAAACAACGAACGATTTTCCATTGTCGATCAAGTGTTCAAACAGTGATAAAAAAATAAAAATAAAAAAGGATGTTATCTTATGATTTTAATTATTAAACCAGGAATTGAAGTAAACCAACTAGAACCAGTACTTTCACGTATCAAGGAAGAGGGCTTGGACGTTCAGATCAACCATGGCAAAGATCGTCTTGTTTTAGGATTGATCGGTGATCCAAAAATTATCCAAGGTGTACCATTTGAAAGATACGACACGGTGGAGCGTGCAGTAAAAATCTCTAATACGTACAAACTGACTTCTCGAGAATTTCATCCGCAAGATACAGTCGTTGATGTGGATGGTTTGAAAATCGGTGATGGTAGTTTTGTGACGATGGCTGGTCCTTGTTCAGTAGAAGGCGAAGAACAAATCATGGAAACTGCTCGTATGGCAAAAGCTGGTGGGGCAACAGTCCTACGTGGAGGAGCCTACAAACCTAGAACGTCACCCTACGCTTTCCAAGGATTAGGAGAAGAAGGACTGAAAATGATGCGTAAAGCAGCGGATCATTACGGCTTAAAAGTCATTACCGAAGTCATGGATGAAGCCCATATCGATGTCGTTTGCGAATACACAGATATCATTCAGATCGGCGCCAGAAATATGCAAAACTTTCGTCTATTAGAAGCTGTTGGGAAAACAGGAAAACCAATTGGCTTGAAACGCGGGATTTCAGGAACGATCGAAGAATGGTTGAACGCGGCGGAATACATTGCGGTACAAAACAATCCAAACATCATCTTTATCGAACGTGGTATTCGTACTTACGAAACAGCGACACGCAATACCTTCGATCTAAGTGCTGTACCGATCATTAAAAAATTAAGTCATTTCCCGATCATCGTTGATCCAAGTCATGGTACAGGGGTTTGGGATCTCGTATCACCAATGGCAAGAGCCGGTGTTGCTAGTGGCGCAGATGGGATGATCGTAGAGATCCACCCTGATCCAATCCACGCATGGTCAGATGGACAGCAATCATTGAATGAAAAGAACTACCTACGAATGATGGAAGAAGTCGAGATTTTAGTTGAAGCAATGAATAAAATCAAAGCCTTATAGAAAAGAGGAGCGTCATGTTAGAAGTTGTCTTACCAGAAAAAAGCTATGAGATCATCATTGAACGAAATGCACTCGATCATGTGTCTGAGTGGATCGAAGGAATCTGGAAAAATAAAAAAATCGCGATTATCAGTGATACGAATGTTTTTCCGATATACGGCGAAAAAATTTGTCAACAGTTGCGGGCAAGCTACGAAGTCGTCCATTATGTTGTTTCAGCTGGGGAGAGCAGCAAATCATTCGACATGGCAGCTCACCTCTATGCGTTTTTAGCAGAAGAACAATTTACGCGTAGTGATGCGGTGATTGCGCTTGGAGGGGGAGTGATCGGCGATTTAGCCAGCTTCGTTGCTTCCACCTATATGCGAGGGATTTCATTTGTCCAGATCCCGACTTCCCTACTGGCACAGGTCGATTCAAGCATTGGAGGAAAAACAGCAATCAATGCACCCATGGCGAAAAATATGATTGGGACATTTGCACAACCAGACGGGGTATTGATCGATCCAGAGACGTTAATGACGTTATCAGAGCGTAGAATCCAAGAAGGGATCGCTGAGATCATCAAGTGTGGTGCAATCAGTGATGAAACGCTATGGCAAGATTTGGCAAAATTAACAGGAGTTGCTGACTTACTGGCTAATAGTGAAAAAATCATTGAAAAGGCGTTGCGTGTGAAGAAACAAGTTGTTGAAGAAGATCAATTCGATAACGGGAATCGTTTGTTACTGAACTTTGGCCATACGATCGGACATGCCATCGAAAATACTGCTGGTTATGGTCAGATCAGTCATGGCGAAGCCGTAGCGATCGGTATGGTGCAAATCACCAAACAAGCCGAAAAGATGGGAAAATCACCAGTGGGCATCACTGCGCAATTGATCCAAATGATCGAAAAGTATCAGTTACCGATCAAGTACCAACCTTGGGAGGAGCAATCCCTTTATGATGCGATCACCCACGATAAAAAGGCACGTGGAAAGACATTGAAAATTATTTTATTAGATAAAATCGGACAAGCAAGAATCCAAGAAATTCCGCTTGAGTCCGTGAAAGACTATTTAAAGGAGGGGAACTAAATGCGTTTTTTAACAGCAGGAGAATCTCATGGTCCACAGTTAACTGCCATTATTGAAGGTATCCCGGCAGGTTTAGAAGTTTCACTTGAAAAAATCAATGAAGATCTTGCGAGACGACAAGGGGGGTACGGTCGTGGTGGCAGAATGAAGATCGAGAAAGATCGTGTCCAAATCACCTCAGGTATTCGACATGGTAAAACGCTTGGTTCGCCAATCACAATGATCGTGGAGAATAAAGACTGGAAGAATTGGCAAACGGTGATGTCAGCCGAGCCAATCGAAGAAAAACATGTCACACGTCGTCGAGTAGCCAAACCTCGTCCAGGACATGCGGATCTAGTTGGTGGAATGAAATACCAACATCAAGATCTTAGGAATGTGTTAGAACGGTCTTCAGCTAGAGAAACGACCATGCGTGTAGCAATCGGCTCTTTAGCAAAACAGATCCTAGCAGCACTAGATATTGAAATTGCCAGTCACGTAGCAGTTCTTGGAGGGGTCAAAGCAACGATTCCTGAAGTGCTACCTGTGGCGGTGATCAAGGAAAAAACAACGATCTCCGAAGTCAATATGGTAGACCTTGAGATCGAAGAACAAGTCAAAACATTGATCGATGAGACGAAAAAAGCAGGTGATACCTTAGGTGGTGTCGTCGAAGTCCGGGTTGAAAATGTACCGGCTGGTTTGGGTAGTTATGTCCAATGGGATAAAAAATTAGATGGAAAATTAGCACAAGCCATGCTGAGTATCAATGCCTTCAAAGGGGTAGAATTTGGGATCGGTTTTGATGCAGCGACTTTACCAGGTTCTAAAGTTATGGATGAAATCACCTGGGATCAAGAACAAGGCTACCGCCGGACAACCAATCATTTAGGTGGATTTGAAGGTGGGATGACAAATGGGGAACAAATCATCGTTCGTGGTGTGATGAAACCGATCCCTACACTTTACAAGCCGTTGATGAGTGTGGATATCGACACGAAAGAAGCCTATAAAGCAAGTGTCGAACGTTCCGACAGTACCGCTGTACCAGCAGCTTCTGTGGTGGCTGAACACGTCATTGCAACAGCACTTGCCGTGGAGATCCTTGAACATTTCCCAGCGGATAACATGAGTGAGCTGAAAAAATCTGTTGCCAGTCATCGGCAGATGATCCAAGACTTTTAGTGAGGAGACTGATATGAAGAAAAAGGTATTTGTCTTAGGTTTAGGTCTGATTGGTGCTTCGCTTTGCCGAGCCATCAAAGGATCGAATGTGACTCTTTATGGATGGGATCATTCAGCAGAAACAAGAAAAATTGCAGAAGAAGTCCAATTAGTGGATCATCTGGTGTCTGGGATCGAAGAAGCAAGTCAAATGGATGTTATTTTATTAGCGGTTCCTGTACAAGTTAGTTTGGACTATTTGCAACAATTAGCGACACTTCCGCTAAAGGAAACTGTATTGGTCAGTGATACTGGCAGTACGAAAGCAGCAATCATGACAGCGGCTAAGGAATTACCTTTTACTTTTATTGGTGGACACCCAATGGCAGGCTCGCATAAATCTGGAGTAAAAGCCGGCAATCCTAATTTGTTCGAGGAAGCTTATTATATATTGACCAATGATCATGAGAGTGATCGTGTAGCTGAACTGATGGAACTATTAGAACCGACTCGAGCAAAATTTGTATTGATGGAAGCCAAAAATCATGACGAGATCGTCGGCGTTTTAAGCCATTTGCCTCATATCGTGGCTGCTGGTTTAGTGCAAACCAGTGATGAACTCAATCAAAAACATCCAAGAGCCTCCCAACTTGCAGCCGGAGGGTTTCGAGATATTACGCGTATTGCTTCTTCTGATCCAAAAATGTGGACAGATATCTTATTAACGAATCAAGAAATCATGCTGTCTTTACTAGAAGAATGGCAATCCTCCATGGAAACATTGAAAACACAACTTGCGAGAAATGATGAAGAGGCCATTTATCGATTTTTTGCACAAGCGAAGCAAACAAGGGATCAGTTGCCGAAGAAACGACAAGGAACGATTCCAGCGTTCTATGATCTATACGTTGATATTCCGGATATTTCCGGTGCAGTTGCTAAGGTGACAACGGCTTTGAGCCAAGCAGATATTTCAATCATCAATCTAAAAATACAAGAAACTAGAGAAGATATTTTCGGAGTCCTTGAATTGTCCTTCAAAAATCAAACCGATTTAGAAAAAGGACAAGCATTGATTCAAGCGGAAAATTTTCACTGTTGGATCAGGAGTTGAGACAATGCAATTACTTAATGCTACACATGGGATCAAAGGTGAGCTAACGGTTCCAGCAGATAAATCGATTTCTCATCGCAGCATCATGTTTGGTGCAATCAGTCATGGAAAAACGACGATAACGAACTTTTTAAAAGCAGAAGATTGCTTGAGTACGATGTCCATATTTAGACAATTAGGTGTGAGAATAGAAGAGGAAGAAGAGAAAATCCATGTTTATGGTTATGGCGTAGAGGGATTACAAACACCAACAGAACGTTTAGATGCAGGTAATTCTGGTACAACGATCCGTTTACTTTTAGGGATTTTAGCTGGAAGTAAGATTTCGGCAGAAGTGTCTGGAGATGACTCGTTGAATCGTCGCCCGATGGGGAGAGTGATGAATCCTTTACGTGAAATGGGTGCAGATCTTAAAGGGATCGAACATCCAGATCTACCACCTTTACGAGTGACTGGTGGGCCTTTGAAACCAATCGAATATGAGATGCCGATTGCCAGTGCGCAAGTCAAATCAGCGATTTTATTCGCGGCACTTCAAGCAGATGGTGAGACAACGATCATCGAAAAAGAACGCTCACGGAATCATACAGAAGAAATGATCAAACAATTTGGTGGAGAAATCAGAGTAGAAGATAAAGTGATCACACTTGCTGGCGGACAACGGTTAGTTGGACAAAACGTGGCGGTACCTGGGGATATTTCGTCAGCAGCCTTTTATCTAGTCGCAGCAAGTATTTTGCCAGATAGTGAAGTCTTATTGAAACAAGTAGGAATCAATCCAACACGAACAGGGATTTTAGATGTATTGATCGAAATGGGGGCTTCGATCCAAGAAATGCAAATCGATCAACAAAATCAAGCGGCTGACTTAATGGTACGTTCTGCCAACTTGCAGGCGTGTACGATCGAAGGAGAAATCATTCCTCGCTTGATCGATGAATTACCGATTTTGGCATTAGCTGCAACACAAGCACAAGGCACGACGATCATTCGGGACGCACAAGAATTAAAAGTGAAAGAAACAAATCGCATCGATGCGACAGCGGAAGAATTGATAAAAATGGGCGCAAACATCGAAACAACAGATGATGGGCTGATCATTCATGGTCCGACACCTTTGCATGGGGCAATTGTTGACAGTCATGGGGATCATCGCATTGGCATGATGTTACAGATTGCCGCATTATTGACCGATGAGCCAGTTGAATTGAACCATCCAGAAGCGGTAAATATTTCTTATCCTGACTTCTTCACTGATCTAGCTGGTCTGATCAAGGAGAAAAACTAATGGCTGCAATTGTGCTGATTGGTTTTATGGGCGCCGGTAAAACAACGATCAGTCGCAAGCTTTCTATGCAGTTAAAGAAACCATTGATCGATATGGATACAAAACTAGTCGAGGAGTTTGGCTGTTCGATCAGTCAGTATTTTGAATTACATGGCGAAGCTGCCTTTCGACAGGAAGAAACGAAGCTACTGAAAAACTCATTGCAAGAAGAAGCGATCATTGCGACAGGTGGGGGAGTTATCCTACAAGAAGAAAATCAACGACTGCTGACAGATCATCTGGTGGTTTACTTAAAAGCTGATCCCGATCTTTTGATCAAACGTATCCGCCAAGATCACAAACAAGCCCGTCCGTTGGCACTCGATAAAGATGATACAGAGTTAAAAGAATTATTTTTTTCGCGGAAAAAACACTATGAAACATTAGCAGATCTTACGATAGAAACAACTGGTAAATCACCAGCAGAAGTTGTCTCAGAAATCATAAAGCAGGTGATGAATCGATGAAAATTGGTTATCTAGGCCCAAAAGGTTCCTTCACATATAGTGCAGTAAAGAATTATTTCAACGAAGGCGATTGGTCTCCGTATCAAGCTTTAACAAATTTGATTGATGCCCAGATCAACGATGCGATCGATTATGCGATGGTACCGATCGAGAATTCCATCGAAGGTTCTGTATTGCCCACATTAGACCATGTCTATGAAACCTTACCAACGATCCAAGGAGAAATCGTTTTACCAATCAAGCAACAATTGATGGTACATCCTAAGCATCAACAGATGTGGCAAGAGGTAACAAAAATCTGTAGTCATCCGCAAGCGTTGGCACAATCGCAAGTATTTTTGAAGCAACAGTTCCCTGACGTGGAAATCGAGCAAATGGGTTCGACTGCCCAAGGTGCCCAACAAGTTGCCGAGCATCCTGAACAAAAAATCGCGGCAATCGGACCTAAAGAAGCTGCGGAACAGTTTGGTTTGACCATCGTTCAGCAAGATATCCAATCGATCCGCAACAATGAAACCCGTTTTTGGCTACTAGGTTCCTCACCGATGTCATCTCAATTACCAGTCAGTACTTACAAAGCAACGCTATTTGTAGACTTGCCAGAAAATCGCCCAGGTGCGTTATATCAAGTACTTGCGGTGTTTGCAGAACAAAAACTTAATTTGACCAAAATCGAGTCTAGACCGCAAAAAACCTCGTTAGGTGAATACTTTTTCGTGATCGAAGTAGAGATTGAACAGGCAGATACAAAATTGAACGAAGCAATCAAACTACTGGAACAGCGAGCATTTCCGGTCCAATTGATCGGAGAATATCCAGTGTACCGTAGCCGTGAGGATAAAAAAGCGACATACAGAAAATAAATCAAAGCAGCTGAACCTAGATAGCTGCCTTGGTTTTTTTTGAATAATTTTTCTATATTTGCTTTTACACGTATAGCACGTGTTTTTTATTTTTTTCACGTGTTACACGTGTTAGTATAGATATGTCAGGAGGTATTGTAACAATGCCAATGACATAACAGGAAATGGTCAAACTCTTGATTTCCATAAGTGGGTTAAAAGTTAAAGGTGGAAAAGGTTCTCATATAAAAGTGAAACTACCAGGAGTAAATCGACCAATTATTGTTCCTTCCAAGCTACCTAAAGGGACAGAACATGCGATACTGAGGCAGGCAGGGTTAAAATAGCTTTGTTCCTGCTTCTTGAGAGAGGAGGAGGATCATGCTTATTTCATATCCGGCATTATTCTATTCAGAAACAAGTGAAGGCTATGACTCGGGATTTTCTGTTTTCTTTCCAGATTTTCCGGAGATGGCTGGTACAAGCGGATCTGACATTCCTGAAGCGCTCGAAAATGCCTCTGATTACTTAGGTATTCTTTTGGCGGCTGAGATAGAAGAAGACCGAACATTACCTGAACCATCTCTTATCAGTTCATTGTCACTTATAGAAAATAACCCTTTTAAAAGTGACTCTGAGTTCATATTAGAATATGATGCTGAAAAATCATTTATTTCAATGGTCTCTGTAGATCTAACAGAATATTTAGGCACAGAGGAACCTGTAAAAAAGACGTTAACGATCCCAAAATGGGCAGATAAGTTAGGTAAAGAAATGCATCTAAATTTTTCAAAGACATTGACTGAAGCCATTGTTCGTGAAAAACTAGGTGCTTAACTTTAAAAGAGAAACTATCATCTTTCTTTTAAATAAAATAGGTTATAAATCATAAACAGATGATTTGCACACTTTTCTGAAATCCTTTAGGCTAGAATCAAGCGATAAGAAAGGAAGAGGAAAAATGGCAAAAAAAATTGCAGCAATCGTAACTGATTTAGTCGAAGATATTGAGTTGACTTCACCAAAAGAAGCATTGGAAAATGCGGGGAATGAAGTGACAACGATTGGTTTTGAAGCAAACCAAACGATCAAAGGCAAAAAAGGTGGCGAGTTCACGATCGATCGCAGCATTGATGAAGTTTCTCCTGAAGATTTCGATGCGCTCTTGATCCCTGGAGGATTCTCACCGGATCAATTACGTAAGGATCAACGTTTTGTTGATTTCGTTACTTACTTCTTGAAAAATGACCAACCGTTATTTGCTATCTGTCATGGCCCACAATTGTTTATCCAAACCGGTCTAACAGAAGGTAGAACAATGACTGCTTACGATACTGTTCGTCCAGATGTGGCTTACGCTGGCGCCAATGTCAAAGATGAAGCAGTGGTGATCGATAATCAATTAGTTACTAGCCGTACACCAGATGACTTGCCTGAATTCAACAAAGCAATTGTTGAGATCTTGGGTTAAACGACTGAACACTTTGTAGCGTTGCAAGTCAAAATAGTGATACGAGGAATAAAGAATTTTAGAATGATTTGGGACAGAAAGAATGCAAATACATTCTTTCTGTCTTTTTAACTGAAAAAGAAATTTATAATTAAAATAAGATGCAACTAATCAACAGCTGATTTTTAAATTTTTTCAAAATTATTTAACCTAGATTCAAAATCATGATTCAATAAAATATGCGCCTGAGTTTGATTGTTTGCCAAGCCCAGACGCATGTTTCTGTTTTTAACTAAATTTTCGTCGTACCGCTTCCGATATGTGCTACATAAAACTCTGGCTCATATCCTACAACCTCTAAATAACGTGCATGGACATTTTCTTTAAAGGCGGGGATTTCCTCTTCTTTGACTAGAGCGATGGCACAGCCACCAAATCCTGCGCCTGTCATTCGTGCGCCTAATACACCAGGTTGCGCTTGTGCGGCATCTACAAGTGTATCTAATTCGATGCCTGTGACTTCGTAATCATGACGGAGTGAGTAATGAGAATCATTCAATAATAGACCGAAAGCTTCTAAGTTTCCTTGCTCTAATTCAGCTTTTGCTTTTAATGTTCGTTGATTTTCAGTGACGGCGTGACGTGCGCGACGGATCAAGGTATCATCGCCAATCAAGTCCGTATTCGCTTCGAAAGTCGCTTCATCTAATTCGCCTAAAGCTTTGATGTCCAGCTTCGTTTGTAGACGTTTCAAGGCTTCTTCACATTCGCTGCGACGTTCATTATATTTTGATTCCGCTAATTCACGTCGTTTATTCGTGTTCATGATAACCACGGCGTAGCCATCTAATTTAACTGGGACCATTTCATAGTGTAATGTATTCGTATCTAGCAAGATGGCATGGTCGATTTCTCCAAAACCGATCGCAAATTGATCCATGATCCCTGAATTGACACCAATGAATTCATTTTCTACTTTTTTTCCAGTTTGAACGAGTGTCAAGCGATCGATCGCTAAATCAAACAAATCTTCCAGAACAACCCCCACTAATAATTCTAACGAAGCACTGCTAGAAAGTCCGGCACCATTAGGGATCGTTCCTTCAATCACCAATTCAAAACCGCTCTCGATGGTATAGCCAGCTTCTTTTAGTTTCAAGATCATTCCTTTGACATAATTTGCCCAGTTGTCTTTTTTATCAAATGTCAGGTCATCAAGCGTGAATTCGATCACGCCGATTTCCTCAAAGTTTGTTGAGTAAACTAATACTTTGTTGTCTTCTCGACGTGCAGCAACGCCGTAAGTGCCATAAGTGATTGATGCAGGAAAAACGTGTCCACCGTTGTAGTCCGTGTGTTCACCGATCAAGTTGATTCGCCCAGGTGAAAAATAGTTTGTTGTTGGTTTTTCACCAAATAATTCATTGAATTTCGTTGTTAAATGTGCTGTTTTATTCATCTGTCTTGTTCCTCTCTTGCTTCAAGTTTGAATTCTGTAATCGTCTCAAATGGTGTTTCCGGTACCAAAGATATGTCGCCGAAAGAAGGGTAACGTTCTGCTCCTGGAGCGATTTGTGTTTCAAAAGTGATGCCGCCATGGTTCGCTAAACGTTGCCCGCGCATTTCAGGTGTATCTTCCCCAAAGTTGGCAGTGAAAATGACGATACTCGATGCATCCGTCCTGACACTGACTTTGATTGTTTCATCTGGACTTAAAAGAGAAGCGGCCGTTTTATCTAAGCCTGTGTCCTTTAAGAAGAACGGATGATCGATTCCATCAAATAATTCTTTTTGTGGAAAGTCACTGGTGAAAACAGTCGTTAGTTTTGTTGGTGTTTGAAAATCAAACGGTGTTCCAGTCACTTCTATTTGTTCACCTGTCGGAATGCTATCTGGTCGTAAAGCAGCAAAGGTTTGACTGTTGACCCACAAAGTATGGTCATCGATTGGTTGCGTCACATCACCACTCAAGTTGAAATAAACATGATTGGTTGGGTTGAATAGTGTCAATTGATCACTGACTGCTTTCGTTGTGACACGCCAAATATTATCTTCTGTAAGGGTATAGCGAACTTCTACGGATAAATTCCCTGGAAAACCACGCTCTTTGTCGGGACTAGTCGTGGTAAAGACCACAGTGGCTTCTTGTTCGCCATCAATGATTTCGTATTGCCAGATTTTTTCTTCAAAACTTGGCGTACTGCCATGTAAGGAGTGACCAGTTGCAGGATCGACAGGTAGTTGATACGTCTGGCCGTCGAGGGTGAATTTGCCTGCATCGATCCGCCCAGCAGTTCGTCCGATCGTTGCTCCGATAAAGGCATCTTTTTCGAGATACTCTTCTGCTGAATCAAAACCTAGAATCAACTCTCTACCCATGAATGTCAAACTGACGATCCGTGCGCCTAAATCGGTAACAGCGAGGGTCGTACCCTGTTGATTGGTTAAAGTAATTAAATGTGCAGATTGTCCAAATGTTTTTTTAGTAATGTCCATTTAAGTAGTCCTTTCTTGGTGCTGGATTAGTAGTTGGTGTAGGCGCAGTTTACGCCTAATCAAATTAACTATACCATTAAATGAAGCGTTTACAATGGGGCGTTTACTGTTTTTACCATTCAATCATATCAAAGAAGAGCACTTGCTTGAATGTATTTCTGTGAGCAGTATTTAACTTTTTGTTGCATCTATAGTAGAATAAAGAAAATACGAAAGAGGGTACGTCAATGGAAAAAGCGATTTTTTTGAAAAAAGAACATCAATCCATCTCACAAGAACTATACTTTGACTTTTGCGGTTTTTCTAAAACATTGCCCTTTCATTCATTTGGACCAGCTATTCGTCAAGATTATATTTTGCATATCGTGATGGAAGGAAAAGGAGTCTATCGCGTAAAAGATCAGCAATATCAATTAAAAAAAGGTGATCTTTTTTTGATTAGACCGGGTGATTCTACTTTTTATTTGGCGGATGGTGAAGATCCTTGGGTCTACTGTTGGATTTCCTTCGGTGGGGCAGTAGCCGATAAAATCATTCAACATTCTTTATTCAAAGATGATCAATACACGATGGTTTCTTCAGAAATTGCTAGATATGTGGAGATTATCTTGGCATGTATGAATTACTCGACAAAAAATCTAGTCGATGAGCTGCAATTAAATGCGTTGACGTATCAATTGCTCGCGCTCTTATTAGAAGATGGTGGCTATGTTCATTTAGGAGAACAAAAAAGTTATTCAGCCCTCGCTGTTGATGCGGTACAGTATATCGAAGAACATTACAGCGAGCGTTTGACTGTTGAGGAGATCGCAAAAAAATTATCCGTTAACCGAAGTCATCTCTCTCGTGTGTTCAAAAATCATATGGGGATCAGTATCAAAGAATATATGATTGGTGTTCGCATCAATCGGGCAGCGTTTCTCTTATCTCTGACGGAAGAATCCGTTGAAGCAATCGCTTATCAAGTCGGCTTCAATAGTTTGGTCGTATTTAGCCGCATGTTCAAGAAATTCACTGGTGAGACGGCGACAAACTATCGTAGACGAATGAATAACGAAAAGATCAAAGGAGTTTCCGCAGAACAATTAAAAAAGCAATTAGAAGAACAAGCCATCATTTCTTGGGCGACCTAAGACATAAAGGCATTGTTGACTGGGTTTTTCTTGGGATATGCTAGACTAGAAAACGGGAGGAAAAAGCTATGAAAACATTGATTATTGTCAGCCATCCGACAATTGACACATCGTTGAACCAACAGTTTTTTAAAGAAGCATCCAGCCAGCTATCGACTACTTGGCATCATCTAGAAGCTTGTTATCCAGATGGGGAAATTGATCTTCAAGCAGAACTTGCTTTATTGAAAGAGCATGACCGGATCATCTTCCAATTTCCTTTCTATTGGTATAGCGCGCCAGCCCATTTGAAAATGTGGCAATACCAAGTGTTAGAAGCGGCAACAGCAGTCTTATCAGGTAAAGAATTAGGGATCGTCTTAACAACCGGCGTGAGTGAAAAAGAATACCAAGCAGGTGGGAAAGAAGAGTATACGATCTCGGAGTATTTGCGTCCGTATCAACGAATTGCCCATAAATTCCAGATGACCTTTTTGCCTCCGTTTGTTTTAGCACAGTTCATGTACTTAACTCAAGAACAACGGTTTGAACGCCTGATCAGTTATCAGCAATATCTCACATTAGTCGAAAAACCTTCACTGATCAATCGGATCGATTGGTTTATCGAACGATTTGCACAAAATGAACGCATCAAGGAAAAAGCACCGATGAAGCAGCAGATGATCGAAACGATGTTAGAAGAAGCCAAAGAAAATATTGAAGATCTGACATTTATACTACAAGAGATGAAAGGAAAGACCTTATAATGGATCAATGGTTGACAGAACAATTAGCCGAATTGAGTACGCAAGCGGATTATGAGGGCAAAGCCTTACTTCATGAAATGTCACGCTTATTTGTCGAAATCAATGAACGGATCGAGCAGTTGCAAGGAGAAATCGATGGAGAATCTTGGAATCATCAAAAATGGTGATTTTTCTTCAGTAATAACATAATAAAAAATGTTCATAACGCTTATTATTTGCTACAATGGAACTACAAGAAAGTTGGTAACGCTATTTTTTTACAGAAATAACAGGTGGTGAATGAAATGAATGAAGAAAATGAACAGCGTGGCAATGTTCGATCAGCTCGAAGACAACAACAGAAACAAGCATCACGCATGCGTATGATGAAAATCGGTGCCGCTGTTGCAGTAGTCTTACTACTGGTTGGTGCAGGTACTGGATTATATCTCCATAGTAGAAACAATGCCAGTGAAAACTCGGTAGCAAAGACGAGTGAAACGACGCAATCGTCCACAGCTTCAACTACTGCTTCATCTGAAACTGAAGCAACACAAGAAAGCAGCGAAGCAACAGAACCTTCAGGAGCTATTTCTGAACAACTACAAGCAGTCGTTGCAGATTATTCGAAGAAAATCGAAGATAAAACCCCAGTGTTGATCGAAGAATACCAAGCAGAGATCCAAAACAATCAAGACGGTGTCAATGGTCTTTCGGTCATTGCCAACCGAAAAGCAAGAGAACTTCAAGCCTTGTCGGATGAAGGAATCAGTAAATTAAGAGGGATGTACCAAGATGCTTCCAACAAGGAGGATATCGACCTAGATACCATGATCAATCAGCTATCTGCAAGTTATACGGCGCAGGTCGCTCGGATCTCCGACATTTATCTGCGAACAAGTGCGGAACTTCAAGCAGCGACACCTAGTAGCGAATCTTCTTCGGAAGAGACGACACCTTCGACGGAAGCGACACCAGAAACAACAGAAACGTCGGAGTCACAAGCCGATCAGTACACGGCACAGTCCACAGAAGATACGAGCAATCAAGCCAATCAAGCAGCTACAACCGTTGTACGTGAAGGCGAAGGTCCAAATCAAATTGCGCAACGGACGGGTGTGCCAGTTGAGACGATCTTGTCCTTGAATGGCATGACGATGGATGATTTCTTCTTTAACCCTGGTCAAGAATTACGTTTGAATTAGGAAGATCAAGAAGAAAGATTCAACTTCAATTGATTAGATGAAGTCACAAAAATGGTTCTTTTTGCCAATTTTTGTGGCTTTTTTGTTCTAAATACGTTTCGTTCTCCACTGGCTCATCATGAGTGGGTTGTGATTGGTTGTTTTTTTGTTAAGATAAAGAAGTGAATGTAAACCGTAAAGGAGAAGATCATGAAAAAACGAGAATTCATCGTCCAAGATTTATTGAGTAAGATCTATCAAGAAGAATTTAAAGATGGAAAATTACCGAATCAACGAAAACTAGCGGAAATCTATCATGTTTCTCGCTTTACGATCCAACAAGCGATCAAAAACCTGGAAGAAATCGGTATTGTCCGTGTCGTTCAAGGATCAGGTATCTTTATCCATGAAAAATGGGTCAAAAATCCCTTGATCTTCAATTCTTTGACACGTACCCCTTATGATCGGATCCATTCAAAAATGATCAGTTTAAACAAAGCACCAGCAACGGCGGATGAGCAAAAAATCTTTCAACTTGATGACGGCGCCGAAGTTTGGACATTTGAACGTATTCGAATCGTTGATTATAAAATCGAGCAGTTAGAAATGTCAAAAATGCCGGTAGCAATGTTTCCCGACTTATCCCAAGAAGTCATCGAACATTCCATACAAAAGTACGTGGAACAAAAAGGCTATCGAATTTCTCACTATATCACGAGTTATGACCCAATCACGACTTCCAAAGAACAATCAAAAATATTGCTATGTAAACGCGGTACACCAGCCATGCAAATCACGAACCGAGCTATATTAGAAGATGGACAAGTCTATGAATACAGCAGTATCATTGCCATCGACTACTCTGTGACTTACATCCGCCCCTTTGACCGTGAGATCCATCGTTCGAGGATTGATTGAGGATTTGAGTAGTCTCAAAATAGCTTAAGGAAAAAACTTCTGTAAAAATGTAGCTTTTTTGAAAGTTAAGGAAGAAAACATTAAAGCGAATTAGTTGATAGTGATTGTGAAGAAAGCACTGATGAAGCGTAAAACGCAATCATCAGTGCTTTCTTACAAATGCTTGATAAGTGAAGTAAGTTATATTATTTATAATAGAAAATATAAAACACAAAAAAATAACTTACAATAAGTATGAACCAAATAAGTCTTTCAACTATTTGAGCTATTGTTGATTGATTGTATGTAAAAATGATACCAAATTTATAGTTCCTGTTACTGCGTATAAAAATACTCTGTAAACCTAGAGAGAGCATGATAAGTAACTTCATGATCAGATTCGATAGCTGATAGGATTGATCGTTAGTTGTTAGGAAAAAAGTATACAAAGTTAAAAGTTGTAACAACCAAATAACTTGAACAAGTTTTCTCGCAGCTTGGGTTTTATTCGACATAGATGTTCATCCTCCTTAAAATTATTATTGTGATTTAAGTTGATTATATGCCTTTTTTAAGTCAATATTCAATAAGTGTTTAATGAGAATGTGGCATTAAATAAAAGATTAAGAAGGTCTGAGACACTCTATTGATTTATTTTTGTATTAGTATCTTTTACGTTATAAAATTAAATTTTACATAATAAAATTTGCTGTGTGAGGAGTGATAAATGATGATTAATGTAAAAGCTCGTAAAGTAGGGAATTCTATCTCTATTTCAATTCCTAAACAGTATCAGGTTAAAGCTGGATCAAAATATGTCGTATATAAATCTAAGAATGGAGGATTAATATTCACACCAAAAATAGAAAATCCATTTTTATTGGATGAACCATTTCAAAAGGATGAAGATGAGGGATGGCAAACAATAGCAAAAGAGGAGATTGGGAAAAATGTATGAACCTCAACAAGGTGATTTGATCTGACTTAATTCTACGCCTTCTTTTAGCAGGGAAATAAGAGGGAAGCAGCCAGCTTTAGTTGTTTCCTCAAATGCTTACAATAAAAAAACGAACTATATTATTGTCTGTCCGGTAATGACTGGGGGAACAACTTTTCTGGGTATGTTTCTTTGAATGATTACAAGATACGTGGAAGAGTGAACGCTACACAAATTCATAGTTTTGATACTGACCGGATTATTAGTAAAGAATTTATTGATCGTCTAAGAGGAGACGATTTTCTTCAAGTCAAACAGATTTTAGATTATTCTTTAGAAACTGATTTTTGAAAACTATGTTTTACATAAAAAGCTACTAAGGTTTACACGGGTATTCATTATTATAATAATAGGAATACAGCGGAACCAAAAAAAGCTATCCTTACATATTTCGTGTAAGGATAGCTTTTTTTTGGAATTACGGTGTCACGATCGTGCCGTCTGGTGTACGGCTTTGTGTCCATTCGTGTGGACGATAGACAACTGGAAATTCTGCCGCCTGTTCTTCATTGAATGTGACACCGATCCCACTTTGTTCGATCGGATAGAAAAAGCCTTTTTTTGGTGTGGGGATATTTCCGAAAAGTTGTTTCGTATTTTCAGGAACATCGATGTTTTCTTGGATCGCCGCATTGTGCAAATGGATGTTCAAATGCGTATTCACTGCTAAGCCGATCGGTGTGATATCAGATGGCGTATGCCAAGCGATTCGTATCCCCATCGCTTCGCAAAAGTGTGCCAATTTCAAGGCAGGCGTGATCCCGCCGATTTGTGAGACATGGGCACGCATATAGTCGATTTGACGATTGCGAACTAATTCTTTCCATTCCATTGGATTATTGAACAATTCTCCAGTAGCAATCGGGGTCGTTGATTGACTTCGCAATTGAGCCAACCATTCATTTTGGTTTGGCGGTAGAATATCTTCTAAAAAGAAAAGATTGTACTTTTCTGTTTTTTTTGCAAAACGGATCGCTTGGTTAGGATGCAAGCGTTCGTGAACATCGTGTAACATTTGGAAACGATCGCCATATTTGTTTTGGATATGTTCAAACATGGATAGCGTAGTGGACATGTATTCTTCTTGATCGAAATAAGAGCCAGCAAGTGGTTGTTCAGGTGTTGCTAAATTCGTTGGATTTCCCCCATAAAAACCTAATTGACAACGAATATAACGATACCCTTGTGCGAGAAATGTTTCGATTTCACGATCGAGGTCCTCTAGATTAGCTGCGACAGCATGCGTATACGCAGGAATTGCTGTTCGAGCTTTTCCGCCGAATAACTGATACAATGGCATATCAGCGATTTTCCCTTTGATATCCCAGAGCGCCATATCGACACCTGAAATGGCGTTATTTGTGATTGGCCCATTCCGCCAGTAAGAATTGACATTCATGACTTGCCAAAGGTCTTCGATTTGATTCGCATCGCGTCCAATCAGTAAAGGTTTTAAGTATTCTTCAACTACGGTCTGGACAGCCAAAGGACGAAATTGGAAAGTGCCGCAACCGAAGCCGGTCACGCCTTTATCTGTTTCAACTTTTACGACTAACAAGTTGTGACGATCTGGTTTGATTGCGTAACTTTTTATATTTGTAATGATCGTTGGTGTCATTTTTTTCACTCCAATATACATAAATATGAATCATGTGCATCCTCATTGAAACATGGGGAAGAACATCCTGTCAATTTGGTCTAATAAAAACATCTAAACCGACTAAAAATCAATCCAATTTTACGTTAGTATTTTTATAAACGTTGATATTAAAGCTTTTTCGTTGGTTATTTACTAAAAAGGACTGGTTTTACAAGTGGCGTTCCACATGCTACTATTTGGGTGAAAGCGGAAACAAGAATCATTGTTTGATGAGAATAAGGGGGAGAACATGTGAAGCATGAAGAAATAGCAAAACAAATCATACAACATGTGGGTGGAGCAAGTAATATCAACAACGCTTGGCATTGTATGACAAGATTACGGTTTGATTTAAAAGATGAGAAAAAAGTGGATTATGCTGCGTTGGAAAAAACACCGAAAGTGGTGGGGACAAAATATCAAAGTGAACAACTGCAAGTCGTGATCGGTACAGAAGTCGCTGACTATTTTGCACCAATTGCGAAAGAATTAGGGTTAGATGAAACAAGTGAACGAAGTGAAGGAGAGAAAAAAGGCGTCGTATCCTTATTTATGGATACTGTTTCCGGTGTATTTGGTCCGATCGTACCAGCAATTGCTGGGGCAGGAATGATCAAGGGTTTGATGGCCGGTTTAGTGGCATTGAATGTCATTTCGAACCAGACGGATACGTATTTGATCATTGATATGATTGCGAGTGGCGTATTTACTTTCTTGCCATTTTTCGTTGCTGCTTCTGCCGCTCGGATCTTCAAAACGAATCCATATTTAGCGATTGCGATCGCTGCAACTTTACAATTTCCCACCATGACGACAGCGGTTGCTGAAGGTTCGATCTCTGCTTTCCAACTGTTTGATCTCATTCCAGTTCCTGTCTTTAATTATGCAGGAACAGTTATCCCGATCATTTTTGCGGTATTGGCACTCAGCTACATTTATCGTTGGGTGGATAAGTTGTTGCCACAAGTGTTACGAACGGTTTTCACACCAACCATTTCCCTGTTTGTTGCAGGATTGTTGACACTCACAGTGATCGGCCCGATCAGTATTCATTTAGGTAACCTCTTAGCAGCTGGTGTGGCATGGTTATTCTCAATCTCACCAGTGTTAGCTGGTATCGTGGTCGGTGCGATCCGTCCAATTGCAATCTTTACTGGGTTGCATCATGCGATGACCCCAATTGCCTTACAAAATTTTGCGAATCAAGGCTATGACATGTTGATGCCGATGATGTTCATGGCGAACATGGCGATCACTGGTGCGACAGCTGCAATTTATCTCAAGGTAAAATCAAAAGAAGAAAAGTCATTGGTACTATCTTCTGCTGTTTCTGGTCTATTAGGAATCACTGAACCAGCGCTATTTGGGATCTTATCAAAATACAAGAAGGCGTTTATGGCGGCTACAATCGGTAGCTCGATCGCTTCAGCGTTTATCAGTTTCTTCGGTGTTCGGATCTACGGCTATATTTTATCAAGTATTTTTAGCTTACCAGCTTATATCGGTCAGTATTTTGTTTTTGCGGTACTTGGGATAGTGATCGCTTTGGTTTCCTCATTCGCCATCACTTATTTCTTAGTACCAAACGAACAAGCTGAAGATACTGAGTACACGAACGAAGTGAATCTACACGCTGTAGCTAAAGGAGAATATATTCCTTTAGAAGATGTGCCTGATGAAGTTTTTTCAACGAAAATGATGGGGGATGGTTTTGCAATCGAGTCAATCGATGGCGCCATCTTTGCACCGGTCAGCGGAAAAGTCACTACGATTTTCCCTTCCAAACATGCGTTAGGAATTAAAACTAGTAATGGCGTCGAAGTATTAGTCCATATGGGAATTGATACTGTTAACTTGAATGGGGCAGGATTCGATGTACTTGTAAAGGTCGGTGATCAGGTAACCGTTGACACTAAAATTGCTCAAATGGATTTGCCTTATATCCATAGTCAAGGGAAAAAGAGCATGGTCATCGTTGTGATCACGAACATGGATCGTGTGTCGAAATTCTCCGGGGAACGAAACCTAGAAGGGCAGCACCAAGCTGGAGCGCTCTTAGAACGTGCCTTGTTGAATGGGTAAAATGAAAATAGCATGATCAAGAGAACATACGCCATCTTCAAAGATTGGCGTATGTTTTTTTGTTGGTAACCTTATTTTTTTGTTTATTTAGTTATCTATATTTTTATTTAAAGTTATTTAATTTATCGGGTGAAACATGAATAGATTTTATGCGATTCCATGATTTGCTAGGTGTTAGGGGACTTTGATAATACTGGTTTATCAGCTGGTTTTCATTGTTTTATGAGGGCTAGTGGTTTTTAATGTAGTGGGGAATGGTATGGTGGATAGGCGAAGGAGGAGAAATGTGAAAAAGATTCATTCAGTGTATGGAATTCTTTAGGTTGTTTTATTTGATGTTTTTTTAAAAATGAATTATCTTTATTTTTAAATGCGGTAAGCGCTTTTAATATAAGCTTAGGAAGCGATAGATATGACTGATTTAGCTGGAGGAATCACTATTCCAGACGCACCAACGATTACAGATGAACACAAGAAGCTGGTAGAAGAAGCACGCAAAACGTTAGATGACAGTAGTGAAGCTATACCATTTGCGCTATTAGGAACACAAGTAGTTGCTGGGACAAACTATTGGATCTTGTGCAAAGTCAACATGTTTGGCCCCACACAGAGCAAAAAATTAGTGACTTACAAAATCAACAAAAATCCACAAGATGAAGTGACGCTTTTGGAAGCGGAAACATTCGAGTTTTTGATTGACCCAACTTTTTAAAATACTTCCCCACTTTCCCATACGGTCGATAAGAGAAGATGTTCATTCTACTATCAACTATATGGGATTTTTATTATCTCAAGAACTGTCTTTACTGTGATAGAAAAACCATCTTTCCATCATTTACAGAATCAATCCGCTATATCCGTTGAAAGATCAGCAACGACTTCATAATAATGATCGCCCCAATCGCAGATATGTTGGACGATCGTTGAGAGTTCGCGCCCGATCTCGGTCAATTGATACTCTACTTTTGGCGGGACTACGGGATAGACTTTACGTGTGAGTAAATGATCGCTTTCTAATTCTCTTAATTGGAGAATCAACATTCGCTGGTTGATGTCTGGTAACATTTTTTCAATCTCACTTAATCGTAAAATCGGTTGTTGTAAAAAACATCAAATCAAGACGATCTTGTATTTTCCACTCAGGACGTGCATGGCTAAATCTTTCGTATTGGTAAACTCTTTTTCATGGTATTGATACATAAAGAACCTCACTTTGATTTATTTATTCGACAGCAATAGTTGCTATTATACAAATCTTACCAATGGAAGTAAAGAAATTGAGGATACTGACAAGTTTGTCAGTTTTGTTTCTCAACACAGCCTATGATACGATGAAGTGGAAAGATTGCGGTTTCGCTCGCTAACTAAGAACCAGACGAGCGGAATAAGAAAGAAGGAAGAAAAATGAAAAGTAGAGCTGCCGTAGCATTTGAACCAGGAAAACCGTTAGAAATCGTTGAAATCGATGTTGCTGATCCGAAACCGACGGAAGTCATGGTAAAAATTTTGTACACTTCTGTCTGTCATACAGATGCGTTTACCTTATCAGGGGAAGATCCAGAAGGAGTTTTTCCTGCGGTCTTAGGTCATGAAGGCGCCGGTATCGTTGTCAAAGTTGGTGATGACGTGTCATCTGTTGAAGTGGGGGACCATGTGATTCCGTTGTATACGCCAGAATGTGGGAAGTGTGAGTTTTGCTTGTCAGGAAAAACCAATCTATGCTCTGCTGTCCGTGAAACGCAGGGAAAAGGTCTAATGCCAGATGGTACGACACGTTTTTCTTACAAAGGCGAGCCGATTTATCACTATATGGGTACGAGTACGTTTAGTGAGTATACTGTCGTCAATGAAATCAATTTGGTGAAAATCACAGAGGATGCTCCTCTAGATACCGTTCCACTATTAGGGTGTGGCGTAACGACAGGGTTAGGTGCTGTTGACAACACGGCAAAAGTTGAAGAAGGTGCTGTCACAGCTGTTTTTGGACTAGGAGCGATTGGTTTAGCAGTAATCCAAGGCTTGAAAAAAGCTAATGCTAAACGAATCATTGCAATCGATATGAACCCTGAAAAATGGCCGTTAGCTAAAAAAATGGGCGCAACGGATTTTGTTGATCCTAAAACACACGATCGTCCAATCCAAGAAGTCATCGTAGAAATGACCCAAGGTGGCGTAGATTATAGTTTTGAGTGTATTGGCAATGTGGAAGTGATGCGTTCCGCGCTTGAAGCATGTCACAAAGGCTGGGGCGAAAGCATCATTATCGGTGTAGCCGGAGCTGGAAAAGAAATCCACACGCGTCCGTTCCAACTAGTGACTGGTCGTGTCTGGCGTGGTTCGGCTTTTGGCGGTGTCAAAGGGCGAAGCCAATTGCCAGGTATGGTGGAAGATTACTTGAACGGTGGAATTGATTTAGATTCATTCATCACCCATCGTTTAGATTTTACACAAATCAATGAATCACTTGAGCTGTTGCATCGTGGAGAATCCATTCGTACTATGCTCACTTATGGAGGTGATACTGATGGAACTACAGAAAATTGAAACACATCGGTCGTTTGGCGGGCAACAAATCAAATATCGTCACCTGTCAGAAACGCTACATTGTGAGATGACATTCAGCGTGTATCTACCAGAAACCACTGTTGAAAATCAAGAAATCCCACTCATTTGGTGGTTAGCTGGTTTAACAAGTACAGATGATAATTTTAGTATCAAAGGTGGATTCCAACGCTATGCAGCAGAACAGCAAATCGCCTTCGTCATGCCGGACACATCGCCTCGGGGGATGTTGCTGACAGTGAAGATTGGGATCTCGGTCAAGGGGCTGGCTTTTACTTGAATGCAACACAAGAACCTTGGAAGAAAGACTTCCAAATGTACGACTACCTTACGAAAGAGCTGACTGAGATCATCTACTCCTTGATCCCAAATCTTTCTGGAAAAGAAAGTATCATGGGTCATTCCATGGGTGGGCATGGTTCGTTAGTGATCGGTCTGAAAAATCCAGCACGCTTTGCTTCGATCTCTGCTTTTGCACCAATTTCGAACCCCTCAAACGTACCATGGGGACAAAAAGCATTCACCGCTTATCTAGGTCCTGACCAAGCGACATGGAGTGAATGGGATGCCACTGAGCTGATCAAAAAAGAAACAACCAGTCAACCGCCTATCCTGATCACACAAGGGACGGCTGATCCATTCTACGAAGTCCAGCTCAATGAAGAAGCTTTTTTATCAGCAGCAGAATCAGTGAAACACGAAGTTTTCTACCGAAAAGAAGAAGGCTATGATCATAGCTACTTCACCATTGCTACATTTGTAGAACAACATATTGCTTTTCATGCGAGCTATTTGAAACAGTGAAAAGACCATTGTAAGAGATGGAATGTGAGTCAGACAAACGAGCAACTAACTGGAAAATCAGAAGAAGACAGAACGATGCAACTATAAGCAATAAGCAGTGAAACCTGAAATTTTTTTTGAGAGATACCTCTTTAGTTTGACTAGATCGTGCACAGAGCCACGAAAGCCAATTAGTGAAAGGAGTTCTGCCGGATACTAGTTTCAATTGTTTATAGCGGTGTAATTCTATGAGTCAAAATTAAAAAATAAAATTAACAGGTTTACTTTTTAGAATAGATGTGTTAACTTAATTAAAGTTTCGGAGGATCCAAAGGGATTAGATAAGAATATTCTTATCTAATCCCTTTTTGTGTTCTTGCATTAAAAAATATTAGGAGGCGCATATGAAAAATCTATTCAAATATTTAACGATTACTTTGGGGCTGTGGATACTATCAATTAGTATCAATATGTTTTTTGGCCCACATTATATTGCTGCTGGAGGAACGAGTGGTCTAGGAATATTACTTGAATACCTTGTTCAAGTAAATCGTTCACTCGTCGTGCTAGCATTAAATTCAGTTATGTTGCTATTAGCAATCATTTATTTAGGTAAACAAGTATTTATGAAAGTTTTATATGGCAGCTTAGTTCTACCGTTATTGTTAACTTATGTACCTAAAATAATGTTTACTGAAAATAAAATTTTATCGATCGTTTTGGGGAGTCTAATTTTTTCTGTAGGTATGTCCATTGTTTATTCACAAAATTCTTCTAGTGGAGGAACGTCCATTCCACCGATAATTTTAAAAAAATATTTCAATATAAAACTCTCTACAGGCTTGTTTTTCATAGATGGTATAGTCATACTGCTAAATTGGAGTATTTTTGGTTTTGATCAATTTTTACTTGCCTTGACTTCAAATATTCTAGTTTTTCTAACGATGAACCTATTCTCTAAGATATCCTATAAATCTATTGAGAATAGACAAACTTCTTAGAGGTGGATAATTTAGTTATTCTTGGAGTTTAGGAGATACTGTAACGCTCTTTGACAATTTCTAGTGGATCACCGAAGCGTTCAGCGATTTTCGGAAGGCTCAATCCTTGCGCATATAGACGATTGAAGACACCTTGAATGCTTTCTGAAACTTCAACGATATGTTTATCGTAGTCGTAAAAACGAAACACTTTTTGTCCCCAGTCATAGGTCAATGTATCGTGGATCACTTCGATTTCTGAATCAGAAGTTGTAAGTAAAAAGCCTTTCCACTTGATTTTATTCATGATTTCATCTCCCTGAACTTGATCGAGCAACTATAGCATGAGAATTTTAGACTGTATTGTAAATACACGACATCTCACTTTGCTCACGACGTATCATCTAATCCAAAGGTTGTGCTTTGAACTCTTTACAAAGCTGGACAAATTCGAGTGGTGTAAAGCCGATATGTTTTTTTTAATCTTTGATCAAGTGAGACTGATCGTAGTAATGCAACGCAATTAACTTTTTTTCACTAGCGTGAGGATCGGTTAGTATTTTCAAGCAGTACTGAAAACGCAATGTAAGCAACATCAGTTGCGGTGAAATGCCATAATACTTCTTAAATAACTGTTGGCATTGCCGTGTGCCTACAACTAAATCCTGACACAAATCTTGAATTGTAGAAGCAGGGATTTGGCTAAATCGATCAATCAATTTGATAAACTGGTTTGGTGTATGTCCTTCAATCAATTGATGGAGGTAATCAATAAAATATTCTTTTTGTTGAGAATAGGATAGGGAGAAGAAATAGTCGAGGTTGAAAGGTATCTTAAACTCACTAATTGCTATAGAAATCATACTCTGTTTTACTGATACCTGAAAATTCGATGATTGCTTTTTGAAATCAATGAAAAGATCGATACACCCATCTGGAATGATCAAATCATTCACTTCGTAGGAATCCTGAGTCAAGGATTGGTGTTCCCATAGACAAATCACAAAGTCTTGTAATGAGGGAATGACAATTGCTGGATACTTGAAATATTTCTGATAGATTGGGTTGACGATATAGGGTACTTGAATTGGAGAATACATGGATCACCTACTTGTTTATGGTTCTGTTCCTTTCTATCAATTATAGCATGTTGATGAGATGTATCTGTCTATATCACTAAAGTAAGTACGCAATTGGGATTGTCGGTGATAGTGTCAGCGTATCTAGGCGAAATGAAAAAAGGCGTTGGATTGCTATTTGTCGCTAAATAGGATGCTGGTGTGAAAAAATCAAAGAGATAAGCAGAGATCTGTTAATTGGTAGAGGGGTAAATGAGTGGATTGGCTAAGGGAAAAAATATGTATGCTCAAGCTAGACAGTAAAAACCTAGGATAGATACCACAGTGATCGCTGGTTCTTATCCTAGGTTTTTGACTATTCTGACTGGTTATAAGGTTACGCATTTACCGTTCTGATTTCTCATCTTCTATTCCATAGGTAAGTGATTGTTAAAGTGAATAAAATAGTCGTTGTTAATGTTAACAGTATTGGTGAAAGAGAAAACTCTCCACGTTGATCCCAATAAATTATTTAATTGGATATGAACAAAATATTCAACATGTATTTCTTCTACGTATTATCTGACGAAGGAGAAAGACATGTTTTTTTATTTATTGGATTTGTTTTGTAGGATACTAGAGCAAGGAAGACAAAAAACGATAATAGCAAATGGATTTTAAGGGAGATCAAGAACTTGAGTTTATGGATAATAAGCAAGAATACATGAACAAATTGTTATAAATAAGTTGGTTCTATGTAAGGTGTATCAACTTTTTTGGATCATACATGGTTAATAACTAATAAGATTGGTCAGTTAGCAAAAATACTCCTTTTTATTTAAAGAATGACTTTGTTGGTAATGCTGTTTATAACAGTAGGATTCATTTGGAATCCTGAAAAAAATATAAAAATGGGTACAAATGATCATTTAGAAAGCGTTGTGTAACTATTGAATAAATCATAACTACCATAAGGTTAAGAAGCAAAATAGAACGTTAAAATCTGTCACTTTTACGTTCGTTTTTTCTTTCAAGGAGAAACAATATAGTTTATCATTCCGATTGGTTGTGTTATTTATATGTAAGTATAAAGAAAAGTGTTCATTTAAAAAATGAGGTGGAAAATTGAAAGACTTACAATTGGCATTTATCAGTAATCGAACGACGAGTCGTTTGTTTCGAATATTGAGTATGATTGAACGAAGACGATTGTTTACGATTGGAGAATTGGCCGAAAAACTGCAAGTGACAGAACGAACGATTGCCAATGATATCAAGTACATCAAAGACTATTTTGATGATTGTATCAGTTTAGATTCAGGAAATAGTGGAATCTTTTTTGAAGAAAAAAAAGCTTCGATGTATCAAGAAAAAAAGCAGAAATTACTTGAGAATGAGTGTCTATTTGAAATCATCGGGAATATTTTTTTAGGAGAATTATCAACAATCGATGAACTTGCCCATCACTATCATTTTTCAGAGAGTACCTTTCGCCGGCTATTGAATCGAACAACCACAGTATTGAAGAGCTATGGACTGCAGTGGGCATCCAACCCGTTGTCGATTGAAGGAAGAGAAGCTAATTTGCGAAAATTCTTCAAAGATTTTTATTATGAAGGAGTAGAAACGCCCTATACGCTTGTTCCTGATATTGAATTACATGAATTGGTTTTAAAAAAATTAAGCAATAAATTGGGCCAAGATGAGGTTGGATCTGGAACTACGCCAGCAGCCTTTTATTATACTTTTTATATCGCAATCAAACGTGCAGGACTGGGTTTTTCTATAGAGATTCCAAGAAAATTAGCGAAATTAGCATACAAAGCAAAGAATTTTTCTCTCCTTCATTCTTTGAAAGATGACATCAAGAAACTTTATAAGGTCGAATTATCAAAAGAAGAATTCGCTTGGATTTATTTAGTCACTGTCTGTAAACGTACCCTAGATCATGAAGAATCAGAGAAAAAGTTTTATAAAGATTTTCATGAAGGCACAGAAATTTCTCAACTCACGAATCGATATTTAAAGGAATTTGATTTCCCTAAAAATATTGATCAAAAAATCACAACATTCTTACGCTCGTTTTTTCTATCTAGAAAAATAAATGATTTGTTATCACCTGTGTTAAATAAAGAGGCGATAGAGATAAAAAAAGCAGTCATACGCTCAGATAATGAGAATTATCAGCGGAATTTAGGTTTTTTAAAAAAAGAAAGGAAAAGCTACTCTATTTCTTCAAAATACATGGAAGATATAAGTGTGAGTTTAACGATTTATAGTAATTTGATTTTCGATTTTTATTTACCAAGTAAAACAATTTACTTTCTTCTGGAAGGGGATCATTTTGTTTGTCAACAAATTATAACTCGTGTACGTCAACAATTTGGGAGTAAACATACATTAGTTTTTTTACCGCTTTATTATCTAGCAGAAGAAGTATTGAACGCCGCACATATTGATTTAATTGTGACAAACTACAATCGCTATCTTTTAGATTACATCATTGAGAGCGATTTTCTCTTGTTAAAAGCTGTTCCAGATGAACATGATTGGCAACGATTAGAAAGAAAAATAAATCCTTATCGTAAAAACTATAATTAATATTTTTCCACAGTTGCTAATAAAAATAGCGACTGTTTTTTTTCATTTATTTCAGACGTTAATGAAATAGATGATTTTATTTCATTAAAAAATCAATGTAATCTTAGTGAAGTAATAAACATGCAAGTTGACTTACAGAATTTTTGAAAGAGAGTTATCTTCGAGCCAATAAAAAATGACAGTTGATAAAAAGAATGTCTAAACTTTGTTCGCTATAAGTTTCTAATAAGAATAATACAGTAGGTCAAATACTAGGAGGAGTGGTATGAACATAAATACAATTAGCCGAATCGTTGGAAAGTTATTATTGATCATGGTTTTGCTTTTGCACCATCTCCCGTTTCAACTCACCCATGCGGATGATCAGTCAAGCTCTTCTGATAATCATGAAGTAACAGCGATTTCGGAACATCTAGAAAAGACAGAAGAATCAGAAGAATTAGAAAATAGTAAAGATGGAAGTAATCGCACGACTGAGTATCGTTTAGAATTAGTTGCAAGCCCACTAGCTGGTGGTAATCCTAGACGAACTGATTCGTCAGGATCGAATGTGGTATGGCTCCAGGTAGGACAGAGCATGGGTAATATGCACGCGTTCCCCAATCCCGGTTACCGATTTTTACGCTGGGAAGTCGTTTCAGGTCCAATATTCATATTTAGTCCAAATATCCCAGATCTTGCTGTAAGCCAAAGTGAAGCTGGAAACTCTGTGATTCGTGCAGTCTATGAATCGGTTCCAGGTGGGAATATTACTGTAAAGCATGAAGATGAGGAAGGAAATCAATTAGCTAATCCTAGCGTGCTGACTGGATTAGTTGATCAAACCTACACAACCGAAGCGTTAAGCATTAGTGGTTGGCAATTGAGTAAGACTCCCGAAAATGCCTCTGGGACTTTTAGAGTAGAAGAACAAACGGTTGTCTATACTTATGAGCCTGAACAGAATCTATGGGGAACGGTCCCTTGGTCGTATGAGGAAGGAACGGAAACAATCACATTATATGGTGGGGAAGCTGGCGAAGTAGCAGATGCTCCATGGAAAGTATACTCTTCTGTAAAAGAGATTATAGTTGAAGAAACGGTTGTCTTACCTGAAATATCAACTAGGTTATTTAGCGGATTGACAAATTTAGAAGTGATAGAAAATGCTGGAAATTTGGACGTTTCAAATGTAACAATGATGGAGCAAATGTTTTCATACGCAAGCTCTTTAAAATCAGTAGATGTCAGTCGATGGGATACTTCTCAAGTAACGAGTATGGGTTGGATGTTTAATCAAACATACTCGTTACAGGCCTTAGATGTCAGTCAATGGGATACTTCTCAAGTAACGTCTATGCGCACTATGTTTCAAAATTCACATGAACTTAAAGAACTAGATGTCAGCAACTGGAACACTTCCAAGGTTACGAATATGAGTTTTATGTTTAATCAAACATACTCATTACAGTCCTTAGATGTTAGTCAATGGGATACTTCTCAAGTAACGTCTATGCGCACTATGTTTCAAAATTCACGTGAACTTAAAGAACTAGATGTCGGCAACTGGGATACTTCCAAGGTCACGGATATGGACTGGATGTTTAGTCAAACACACTCATTACATAACTTAGATGTCAGTCAATGGGATACTTCTCAAGTAACGAGTATGAATGGTGTGTTTCAAAATTCACGTGAACTTAAAGAACTAGACGTCAGTAACTGGAATACTTCCAAGGTTACGAGTATGAGTTGGATGTTTAATCAAACACACTCGTTACAGGTGTTAGATGTCAGTCAATGGGATACTTCTCAAGTAACGTCTATGCGCACTATGTTTCAAAATTCACGTGAACTTAAAGAACTAGACGTCAGCAACTGGGATACTTCCAAGGTCACGGATATGGGTTGGATGTTTAATCAAACACACTCGTTACAGGCCTTAGATGTTAGTCAATGGAATACTTCTCGAGTAACAAAAATGAACCATATGTTTTTTGGGACAAATAATTTGAAGAGGATTAGCCTAGGTGAAAAATCAATTTTTGATTCTTCAGTAAATTTGCCAAATAGACAACAAGATAACCTATACACGAGCAGATGGGTCTTAGAAGAAAGTTTGACTAGTGGATCTGGGGTTATAGCATTTGAGAATTCAACAGACTTTATGACTAATTATGACGGCTCCAATCCAGGTACGTATATCTGGGAGCCAGTTCCTCCTGAACAACTCATTGCCAAATTTGACCCTGTGAGTGACCAATCTGTAGCGATTCATGGTCATGCCACAGAATCAGTTGACCATTTGACGATTACCTATAAAAACACAGAAGGAAGTACAGTAGTTCTTGAAAAAGATTCTCCTCGCATCGTCTGGGGAGAGTATCAAGATACCCAGGAGAAGGTTCGCTCGTTCCAAATCAATTTGACAGAAAATGAACGGCTTGAAACGGGGTCAACGGTCGAAATCAAACTGTCCAAACCTTCAGGAGACACAACTGGTGATGTAGCAGAAGAGCAAACAGTCATCAAAGGGATTGATTATCGGAGCAATAACTTTACGTTAGATCGTTCTAAGCTCAATGAGTTAGCTACTGTCGAAGCATTACATGCGCTTATTCTTCAAGAAAGTCGTGCACAAGCAAAAAATATCTTATCTGAAGAAGACATGACCAATGATTTTCGCATCGTTGAGACCGATCTTTCGTTAGATAGCGAAGAAGACGGAAGTTACTACGCGATTCTTGAAGTCGGCGATAAAGCGTATCAGATGACGATCGGTATCGATCTGACCTCAAAAGTTGAACATTTGCGGGTAACGATTCCTGTCAAAATGATTTTTGAATCATTGTATGACGAAAAAGAATCAAACCGCCAGTTTGAGAGCCAAACCTATGAGATCCACAACCAATCTTCGGTAGCTATTGATACGTATATCAACCAAGTTGCTATTGATGATTCTGCTGGAATCGTTCTTTTAAAAAAAGGGGAAGATCCACTGGATTATGCAGAAAGTGCAGTGGAAGATCCTAGTTATGAGGATATTACGAAGCCGTTGTTGCGCTTGCATCTCCAAACGCAAGAGACTAAAAAACAGTTATACGCAACGATGCCAGAGCAACATTTGATTCGTTTATCTGAAGGAGATCGTACCCCCCTTTCCTTATCGGGAGAATTTTATGGGAATTATCCACGGTGGATTGATCATCCTGAACTTGAGCAAGGGGGCTATTACGAGAGCACACTTGTACCTAATTACCGAATCGTGTTACGATTCGTCCCACGAATTTAAAGAAAAAAATAGTTAACAAGGAGGTGAAGCCATTGGAGGAAACGAACCAAGCACAAAATAATAATAAGCGTAAATGGCTCTTGTGGTTTTTGCTATTTTCGTTGATTGCCGGTGGTCTTGCCTATTATTTCAATCAATCAAAAGATCAGGTTCCATTGATCAGTGCGGATCTTTTACCAGCAGTTGGTGATGCCTCTGATCAACGCTTGGCGAAACGTGCGCAAGAAGTAGCCGATGCCAATTATTTTACATTACAAATCAATCCAGAAGCCGTCTTTGAGAACGGACAGAGTGAAGGCTCGATCGAGATTGTCAATCCTGGGACGAATGTTTATCCGATCGCAGTTGATATTTCTTTACTCTCTACTGGAGAGTTGATTTATTCTTCGGGTGCCATCCATCCAAACCAATTCGTAGAGAATGTAAAATTGGAAAAACAATTAACTAAAGGAGAGTATCCTGCTAAAGCCACCGTTAATATTTATGATCCTGAAACGAAAGAAAAACAAGGGGTCACTGAGGCGGAAGTAATGATTATCGTTAAAAACTAAAAAAAAAGAAAATGAGGGAATTTAGATGAAAAAAATAGTAGCAGCACTTATAAGTACAGCAACAATCGCAGGGATTATGGCAACTGGGACAATCGCTAGAGCGGAGCAAGTGATTGACGGGCGTGAAGGAGAGACGTCAGGAGACGTTCTTGTACGGGGGATCATCGGTGAATTCGATAATACGACACCTGGACCAAATCCTGAGGATTTGGATCAATGGATCAATGTGACGATTCCAACAACCGCCTTATTTTACACAACAAAAGCCTCAAATCATACCACAATTACGTCACCTGAACACACGATTACGAATAATTCTGCTGTTGGCGTGATTGCTTCCGTTTCTGGCGTAGATACACCAACGAATATGGCTGAAGTAGACTCATTGAAAGTGAATACGATTGATTTGTTTGAAGATGGCAAGCCAACAGAAACGGTAGCTGAACTTTTCAGACTCCAAGGAAATCAAGGGACGAATGAAGGGAAATTTACTTTCACTGGTAAAGTCACGCCGGTCAATGCCTCAGCAGAGTTAAACCCAACATTTAAATTAGTTTTGAGTTTCTCTCCTAATGTAGCATAAAAAAGAATCACTTAAATCCCAAAAAGAAGGGATCAATCGTATGCAAAGAAGAATGAAGTTGTTCTATATCACGGGACTATTCTTTATTATCGCTAATGGATTGCTTACTGAGGTAGTTGGTGCAGATACGAAAACGGGACAAATCACTGTCACTGGACGAATTGGAGAAGACACTAGCACAGAAAAAAGTATAACGATCAATGGATCACATGGAAACGAGGACAAGAAGCACACCCTTGTCGCTGATATTTCCGAACTAAAACAAGGGAAGCTACCAAAAACAAACGCTTTGAGCGGTCAGCGTTTCTTGTGGCTTGGCTATTTACTCGTTACCGCCTGGCTTGTTATTTCGACTAGAAAGAATCATCGCTCAGGTAACAAACGTCCGAAAAAGAATAGTTACTAAAAACAAAATAATAAAGAAGAAACAAACCAATAGGTCTCCGTCATTGAAAGGGGCTTATTGGTTTGTTCGTTTCATGGTGGATGTATATGCCGAATGAGCACAACTTCTAGTTGTAAAAACAGAAAAATTCTTGCTTTGCAGAAAAAACATTTTTGATATTCCATTTTGCTTTCAGGTATGATCGCTTTATAAAAGGAAGGCGTGTTAGATATGAAAAAAATTATGCAGCTCAATTTGGTATTTTTTTTAGGAGGAATAATAGGCTTACTCTTTGTACGTTCAACAACAAGTGAAGCGACAATGCATGATTTCCAAACAAATCTTGGAATCGGAGTGAAAGAATCGGTCAATGGGATTTTGCTGGAAGATGGTGAATCATTAGCCGATAACGTCCATCATTTTATCAGTGAAGATGGGGCGTACTATGTCGTAAACAAGGAAAATCGTAAAACAGTGGAGGTAAGAACGTGGTACCAATTTCGAAATGCTATCAATGATCAAAATGTCAGCGTTATCAATGTGTCAGCTAGCTTCAATACGACCTTTCATTCGTTGGATACGATTGATCGCCCATTGACGATCAATTTTATCAATGCTGCTCGTATAGATTTAGAAAATAATCATGCACTCAAGCTGGCAAAGCATTCTACTTTAGAAATCAAAGCGAACGCCAAGTCGCCTATATTTGTTAGTCAAAATCAATTAAAGCAACCATTTATCCAAAGTTCTTATGGGAGTACGATTCGTCTAGAAGGTGAGGTGGTCATCGGAGATGGTTCAACTGAACTGAGAGAGCAACCTTTTATTCGAACAGAAGGATTGATCGAGGTTCCGTCTGGCTCCAATGTAAGGATATATGAAGCAATCGAAGCAAATGATTTATTTGTGATCAACTATGGTCGTTTAGAATTACGCGCACATGAAATCACCCCCATAAAAATGGGGATCAATGGGACGATTAGAGTCGGTGAATTTTCTTCGTTAAAAGTGACGCATGGGGGGAGTCATTCAGTGATCAAAATGACTGGCGGGGAGATTTTTTTTGATAATCCGTACAGTATACATTTAAAACAGACTGGCTTCGGTGGGCTTGTCGCTCCATTGATCGATTCTTCTGCCGTACTCATGGAAATCAATGCCGTGAGAAACGCTTTTTGGGAGAATTATAATATGAGTTTTCGTCCCACCCATGTTTGGAATAGTCAATTACAGACACGACTGGGTGGCCCCCATGGTTCGCAAGTTCTTCGTTCAAATTCAGTTAGTTTTGAAAATCATTTTTTAGGATTTGATTCTTATCGAGAATATACTGCTGGAATGGAGATGCCATTATTTCCTGATACATTCCCGGAGTAACATGATTGAAGTAGAAATCACAACAGCTTTTGAAGAACCTTGAAAGAATCAATTAAAAAATTTCGTATAGTTACGAAAAAACACTTTTGATTCAATGTGAGTTCTTCGTTAATCTTAAATTATCAAATGAATGGAGGAAAGAAAATGAAACGAATGACTCTGATGAGTACCTTATTATTAAGTGGTATGCTCCTTGCTGGCCCAATTTCAGTAACGAATGTCGCTGCAAGTGAAATCGTACCAGAAGCACAATTATTGACAGAAGGCGAAACTGCTGGTGGTGTTTTTCTGAAAGATGGGGAAACATTATCAATGTATGGGGAAACATTTACAAATGATGAGGACGTGGAATTTTTTGTAGATGATCAAAATCGCACAACTGCATCCGTAAGAACATGGTCTGGATTTAGAAGTGCCATCAATAATTCAAATGTGTCAGTAATCAATGTCACTTCAAGTTTCAATAGCGCTTTAACTAGTCTAAACACAGTCAATCGAGCGGTGACAATCAATTTCCTCAATAATTCGACTATCAATATGAATAATAATCATTCCCTACATGTAGGGTTTGGTGGACATGTTCATTTTAACTCTAGCTCGAATCGACCAATTGTTACAAACGGAAACCAAGTCAGACAACCATTTATACAAGGTGTCTCTGGTTCAACAGTAAGTTTTTCTGGGAATACGTTGGTTGTTGGGAATGAACAAACAAGACAGAGACAACAACCATTTATCCGAACAGATGGTCTAGTGCAAATCGACTCTGGCTCCCAAGTGATCATGAATGAAGCCATCGTGGCGAATCAATTGAATGTGATCAACAATGGTAGTTTGACTGTCAATTCGAATATTTTATCACCTGTACAAATTTCAACAAATGGTCGGATGTATGTGGGGGAATTCTCAACATTTAAAGCAGATCATACTGGTGGAGAGCCAGTAGTAAAAGTCCTTGGATCTGGACATTTAACAATTGATAATCCTTACCAAATCCATTTAAGACAAACGGGTTCTGCCGCTTATTCTAGTCCATTGATCCATACGTTAGGAACAAATATCCAGATCAATGCCGTTCGAAATGCTTTCTGGGCGAATAATAATTTTGGACCAACACCGACTCATGCTTGGACAGCTCATCTACAAACACAGTTAAGTGGTGCAAATGGGAGTCAAGTGGTTTCTTCGAACATCAATAGCTTTACACAGAATTTCTTAGGATTCAATGGTTATCGAGAGTATACTGCTGGAAGTGCTAGTCAGCTGTACCCAGATACATTTCCCTCAACTGAATCAATGAACGACTAACGTTATCACGTTTTTACTCCCTCAAAGATTATTTCCATTTGAGGGAGTTTTTTTTGTCTTAAAAATCGATACATATTTGCAAATCTAAACAACAAGCATTTCATGATACAGGTGCTGATAAAATAATCGTAAGCCAAGGTTAGGAGTAATCGTAGACATAGTTAAAATCTGCTTAGCAAAGACCCATTCGAAAGGCCATTGGAGTATGGTGGATTTATCATTCGCATATGGATGAGGGAAAGCTCGTTTTGTCAGCTAAAAAATATTGATTGATGATTTTCGGATTGATTTTTTCGAGTAAGCGATTCCAATCAGAAGCAGAAGGAATAGACCGAAAAAGAATACATTCTGTTACTTCTTGGAATTCTTCTACATGTTCAGGATGATTAGTGATCAAAAAATCAATCTTGTTTTTAAGAAGATAGTTCTTGTTTACTTCACTAGCGTTTGGATAGAACACACATTGATATTCCATAAAATATTTATTCGATATGGCTTCAATGAACTGTATGACATGATTATTGCCTTCAAAAAGAAAGGCAATATTTTTTTTGTTTTTCCAGTAGCGTTCTCGAATGGTTTCAACGTAGATCACTAGGCTAGAAGCGAAATCTACTAAAAAGTCATGAGAGTATAGCGAATGATAAGCCGAGCTGTTTTCTAGAAAATATTGGTACTTACGACACTCATTCGGGAAGATTTTTTTAATAAATCGATTGATATCTTGCGTATTTCGATTAGCAGAAATGCACAAATATTCTTTCAGTTTCGCGGTTGTAAAAAAAGATTCTAAAAAGATCAGATTGACGAGCTTATTTTCATCGCTACAGTCTAATATCTCTAGAAACTCTTTTGCAAGTCGTTTGCTTTCTGGCCACTGATTGTATGTTGAACAAAATTGTTTTTCAACAATGATATCACTCATTTTTCTCTGTGTAATAATGCTACAGAATAAGAAAATCAGTTCATCTTCAGGCAAACGGATGCCGTAATATTTTTCAATTACGTCATTTATTTTTTCGGCATGTACTTGTTGCATCCGATCAGTCAGGACACAGCGCAAGTGGTTATTTACGTTCACAGTATTTCCCTGCATGAATCGCTCAACCGAGATATAAAGTAAGTAAGTGTATAAGAAAAATGAGGTATTTCGATAGAAGTCATTCTTATACAGACAACTGATTTCATTCACCGCTTGCTGAGCGGAAACAGAAGGGAAGATGGTGTGCGGAGTGATTTCAGATTCATAAAAGAACGTGCAAAAAAAATGTCGTATATCTGCTTCTTGACCAATGATATTTACGGGATCATGCGTGATATCCAAATCAAAATGAACTAACTGTGATTGGATTTTTTTGAGGTATTTCAAGAGGGTCGTTTTAGAGAGATGTAACTGATCGGACCAATCGTCAAGGGTATATAATTCAGCAAAAAAAATTTTCTCAAGAATTAAAAAAAGTGGCTCGTTCTCAAGTAAAGCAGTTTTTTTCTCTTCGTAAGTAACTAATTTTAATTGTTTGAATACATACCCCTGATGGGTAGATTCAATCGTGATCGAATCTTCAAAATAATCTCGGATCTGACAGATATCTTTACCAATTGTTCTAGAAGTGCTCTCAGTAAGTATTGCTAAGTCATTCGCGTTGCAACAAGCATTCTTTTCAAATTCATTGAGGATTTGAAGCCATCGTATCAGTGGTTTATTGGTAATGAAATTCAGTTGGAATGTTTTCAATGTACCCACCTCTCATAGATCAGTTTAGTTTAGGGTAGTTGATTCTTTGTTTTAGGTGTAGCTAATTTTAAGTAAATTATATCTATTAAGTATAATTAGTAAATAGTAATAATTTCAGAGTATGGTGAAAAACGCTAATTGCGAAAGAATGCGTGTGTTGTTTAAAGTATATAATGTACTCTTCTAAAAAACAAACTTGAGTCATAAAAATGTTATTTAGAAGAAAATAAATGTAGTTACCTAGAATAGGAGGAATGAAATAAATGTGAAAAAGAAGCCTTGGTATTTGTTATGGACCATTTTATTGTTTCTTGGGATGCTTCATCAACCAGTTCAAGTCTTTGCGGCAGAAGGCTCCTCTGTAGAAACGAATAAGAATGTAGGGTTTTACGGAGAAATCGATTATGAAGGGGACCCTAAACCACAACCACCTTCTGAAGAGCAGGCGCAACCCTCAGATAGAGACGAATATGTACAGGTAAATGGACAATTACCAAAATTAAATCAAGTGATACCAAGTTACGGGTTGCTGGGTCTACTAATTCTTTTATGGGTCATTCGAACTTGGTTAAAACGAAGAGATAAGAAAATAAACGAGCAAGTCGCACTATCAAGTAGATGTTTTACAAAAAAATAAAACAAATAGGGAGAACGAATAAATGAAAGCATTAAAACTAGTATCAATGTCAGTGTTATTAGCAAGTCTAGCAACAGGAAGTATGGTTGTTCATGCAGACAATACAGATCAGGATGGAACACTAAAAACGAATGGACAGATCCAATATCGTGAAGCGGATGAGGACAACGGTGAAACAATTGATCCAAACCCGGGACCAGAAGAAGTCATCGTACCTCCTACTCAAGATGGTGCTTTTGCAATTGCATATGTTGGTGATTATGATTTTGGTTTACGTCAAAATTCAGCATTAGATCAATCTTATCCAGCTGCTGCTTGGTGGTTTGACATCGATGAAGAATCAACTGATTTTCCTAATCCTGATATGAATAGCCCATGGGTCAATGAAGCGACAAAACAAGCTGCACGTGCACAATTTGCTCAAGTACGTGACTTACGTGAAGACCTAACAGGTTGGAACCTGGCATTGAAACAAGAAGCACAATTTACGAATGGGGAAAGAAGCTTAAATGGTGCTCAAGTCAAGTTTGCGAATGGGACAGCTCAAAATACAAGTGACGAATTACCAACGATAAATTCAGGTTTCACGTTGATTCCGGAAAATAGCCGCGTGATCATGACTGCCGGAAGCAACATAGGCTATGGACTAAGTACTGCCATGTGGGGAGATAAAACCAACTTAGTGCAAGACAGTGAAGTAGATGGAGGATTGGCTAATCCTTCTGTACAATTAAGTGTACCTGGCACAACACGTACAGATGCTAATTCCAAATATACGACTAATTTATTATGGACATTGTCTGCAACACCGGCAAATATCAATTAACTAGCTAGAGATTTGAAAGGTTGATAAAAAACAACGATGCAGTCAGCATCGTTGTTTTTTAGAAAGGAGATAACTATGCCTTTATTGAACAAGTTTACAGCATCTTTTCTGGTTATGCTTTATGTAATGATCGGGTTTGTTGGTTTTTCTCAAGAGGTATTTGCCAATGGTGAACTAAATTTTAGTGTTCGCACAATTACGCCTGAAAGTCAATTTGGGGATGATAAAGGCTACTTTGATGTGGAATTGCAACCAGGAGAAACAGAAGAACTCACGTTAGTGGTGAAAAATGTTAGAAATATCCCGATCGATCTCTCGATCACAGCTCATACTGCCTACACAAATATCAATGGTGTGGTTGAATATGGCGGAGAAACTGACCAGCCCGATCCTACATTAAAAGTGGAAATGAAGGACTTACTGGATGTCGAAGATGAACCCATTCGTTTAGAAGCAGGAGAGGAAAAACGGATCGTTACAACCCTCACTATGCCTCAGGATGAGGTAAAAGGATTATTAGCCGGTGGCTTACAACTAAGCGAAGTGACACAAGAAGAAGAGGAAGAGGATTCTGAGGATAAAGGAATGCAGATCATCAATTCTTTTTCTTATGTAATTGGTGTCGTAGCGAGTAATGATCGTACACAAACGATTGTTCCAGAATTGGCGCTTTTAGATGTATTTGCGGATCAAATAAATTATAGAAACGCCTTTAGTGCGACGATTCAGAATTTCTTACCTACTTTTGTGAATGAACTAAGTGTGGAAGCCTCGATACGTAGAGAAGGATCTGATACGATTTTATATCGAGCATCAGAGGAGATGATGCAAATGGCACCTAACTCCAATTTTAATTTTCCAATCTCACTCAATGGCGAACGTTTTAGAAGCGGGACATATGTGCTGAATATGACGGCTCGCTCTGGCGAACATGAATGGACTTGGGAAGAAACTTTTGATGTGACAGCAGACGAAGCAAGACGCTTGAACCAATCAGATGTTTCCGTTAAAGATACCAACTGGTGGTTGATTGCAGCAATCGTTCTAATCGTGATCATTATTAGTGTACTCGCCTATACGACATACAAAAATAAGAAAAAAGCAAAACTAATGCAAGAAAAATACATGGATACACTTTCAGAAAATAAAACAGATGACTAGAGGAGGAGGACCAATGCGTCAAAAAGTATGTAAAATGATGACTAAAATAAGTATTTCAATCTTTGCACTATATACTTTGGGTATACCTTTCCTCGCTGTTGCGGAGACAATCGATCAAGGGAGTCAACCTATAAACACGCCGAACAGTAATAGTCAATCAACAGAATCAGCTGAAGTGAAGGATACCCAGTCACTGGCACCCGCTTTTTCTTTGGAGCAAGCGGTAATAAAGGGAACTGAAAAGACGGTAACTGCCCTTTCGTTTATAAGTACAGAAGAAGTGGATAACGTGGCAATCAAACTTCCGTCAACTGCTGAGATCATTGAAGATGAATTGTCATCAGGGATGAGTAGCAGTTATGATGAAACGTTCGACCAGTGGCTCTTATCATCAGAAACTCCGAAAAAGGAATTTACCGTACCTGTGATGTTTGCAGAAGCAGGAACCTATTCAGTAACTGTAGGAGAAGTGGCAACTGTTAAAGTAGAAATCACGAAGGCTGAGCCGAACCATTCTTCAGGAGAAGAAAAGTCAGAAAACGACGAACCAAAGGAAGAAAGAAATCGCTCGGAAGAGAAACAGGACGAAGAAATTCAAGGAGCAACGGTACCGGTTTCGACTCGTGCAGAATTTTTAAGTGCACTCGCCAATCCAGAGGTTTCTATCATCAATTTGGAACGTTCGATCGATATAGGCTCAGTTATCAGTCCAGAAAACTTGGACATTGATCGTTCACTAAAAATCAATGGGCAAATGAATACTTTGAATATCGGCACCGGACAAGTGCGTTTATTGACGACTACTGAGAGCAAAACTTTAAGAATTGAAAATACTTTTCTTAATAAAACAGATACCAATCCCTTTGTTATCGGGCAATCGTCTGGTGAAAATTGGACCCTTCAAATGGAAGATGTTTCAAGAGACAGCTCATCGATCAATTATTTTAGAGTAGCTGATATCTCAAGCGCAGTGGTACGAATAACTGGCGGTGGGTTAACCATAGATAATAGGATCAATCTACCAGGCGCGCTTTTTACGACAAAAGAATTTATCGTAGAAAATCAGGCAGTCGTGAAGCTAGGGAATACTCAAAATTCTGCGTTGGCATTTACGAGTGCGAATGCAAAACTGACCGTCGCAGATGGAGCAGAACTGTTTATTACGAACAGTGGAACAACCGCTTTGCAAAATTCCGTCTATTTTACGGGAAGCAATGCGACAGTTTCTGTGAAAAACAACGGTAACTTACAAATACAAGCGGATGGTGCAGCATCTACTTCGACAGACGCTACAAGTAGGAATGCGCTCTCGATGACAGGGAATCAATCGAGCATTGAGCTGGAAAATGGAAGGTTAAATGCGACAACTACAGGTGGACAGGCAATTATCATGACAGGGGAAAACCCAACAATCGATGTGGCATCAGGTAGTCAATGGCAAAGTCAATCGAATACAGCGCATTCCATCAACCTTACAGGTGCAAATGGCGCATTCAACATAGCTAAATCAACGGCAGTAATCCAATCGACTACAGGAAATAGTCTAGTCATGTCTGGAAACGATGCAACTTTTGAAGTAAGTGACGCTAGTAATGTAACGATCAACTCTAGTACAGGCAATCGGCTGACAATGACTGGTATAACGCCGACAATGACGATTAATGACAGTGATTTGAAGATGACTGCGACAACCGGGGCAGGTATTCGATTGTTGAATCAAGAAGCGATGTTAACTGTTGATAATAGTGCTGTTGCTATTACAAATACAGGGAACCGAACCGAGGATATCAATCAACTCGGCACCACCAGATTAGGTAAAAATTCTACGTTACGTATGCAAAATGGTGCAACGCTAGACGTGCAAGGTGCGTTAGTATCTACCGCAGGTGCGAATAGTTTGATTGGACTTTACGGGGAAGAGTCCAAAGCGACTCTTTCAGAAAATGCTCAACTGAATCTGACAGTCAACAGTGGAACAGGCAATGGCATATATTTACAAGGAAAGAAAGCGGGTATTACATTTGCAGATTCTAAGGCTGACATACAGACCGTGACAGGAAGAGCAGTGGAACTATCTGGGGCTGAGCCATCTGTCCATTTAGATAGAAGTGACTTGACAACGAAATCAACAAGTACCGGTGGAGCTGTTCTTCTGACGGGTGAAACTAGTTTATTTACCCTAGATAACCAAAGTAATATGAGTGTAGAAAATGAAGGCGGAGCAATTGCTAATGTTTCTCTTCAAGGAAATCAAGCAAAAATGGTTGTTGACAACCAATCACAACTATCTGTCGCAGTTCCAAGTACTAATTCTGCTGACACCGTCATAACGAATAATAGTATCTATTTAAAAGGAAATGCTCCTACTATGGAAATTACTCGAGGAGCTAGCGTGGATGTATTGGTCCGCTCGGGTACGAAGAGAGGGATTCGCTTAGACGGTGCGAATGCTGTTTTATCACTTAATCAAGGCGGAAAGTTAACTGCGGAAACGCAAGCAGCGACAGCGATACAATTGAATGGTGATTATGTCAAACTCCTCGCAGAGAATAAAGAGACAAGTATCAATGCGAAAAGTAACTATATCGCAACAACTGTAAATGGTGTATCCACTGTGAAGTTAGGCGAAGAAGAAACAGAAAAAATTGGGCGTGAGCCAATTGTAGGAGCATCCGATTCAGCAAATATCACACTTTGGGCGAACTCATCCTCTGCATTAGTCTTGCAAGGCATCAATGGACAGTTCAATGTAAATAGCAAGGCGACATTAAAGTTAGATTCAGGTCCTTCTGGACAACTTGAAGCAAATAATGCGAATGCTACTTTAAGATTCTTACGTTCCGGTCCAAATAATACAGGAACGACGCACGGTGGCTATCAATTTAATATCAATGGTGGGGATATGACCGTGACTAAGAGAAAAGGTAACGCAGGGGGGGCGGCGCAAATGGCGCCAGCAATCCGGATGTGGGGCAGTAATAATCAAGTGACTGTTAGTAATGCGGGGCGATTGTTAGTAGTCAATGAGGGGACTGGTATTGCTCATAATGGGAATACAGGTGGTGGAAACCAAGGAATCCATTATACTGCTGGATCAAATAATGGGTTTTCTGTCAATGATCCGGGTTCAGAAGTAAGAATCTATGCGAATGATGGTCCCGCATTGGATATGAGTGATGCGACAGTAGCCGGTGGAAATACAGCCGGTGGAAATGGTGAGATCAGAGTGAGTAATTTAGGTTATTTTGAAGCTTCCGGTCGTACGGCAAGCGCAAATGCAGGTATTTTTCGTGGTCGTTCAACTACTGTGAATTTCGATAATCCGCTATTTATGGACTATCGGAATAATCGTGTAGGTGGCGGGAATATTTTTAGTAATATTGCGAGCTCCACTTTAACTGCTACTGCAAGTGATTTTGCTGTTTGGAAAGATGGTACAGACTTAGATGCCGATCCGTATCTTCACTCGAACAATATGGATTATACTTTCTCTGGCACTAACTTTTCTACGCTCACTTCAATGGAACCAGCAGAACGTTTCGATTTTGAAGCATTTGGCTCAGCGGGCTTGACTTCTTATTCTCGACTCAGCTCAAACAATGCACGTTGGGCAATCGTGAATGAATTGAGAGTACCGACAAATGCGGATAAAAAAATCCACGGGTTGATCCGTATGCCAGTTGGTCTCCATGACAGCCGCCCCGCGTGGCAAGATGAAGTGAAGGTAACTGTGGAAATCGAAAGAGATGGGGCAGTGATTCAGACATACGAAACCTTGACACATGGTCACACAGCGGAAAAACCAGGTATTAGTATCTATGATGAAGAGCCACAAGGCGGCGTTTTTGAAATCGAACTTGACGAATATTTACAAGCAGGCGATCTTGTACGTATAACAGATGTTGAGGTTTTAGCAGGTGAAATGGAAGGCGATTTTCAAAATGTGTATGAAGTGGAAGATGTCACCGTATTTCCTATCATACCACCTTCACCTGCGACTTTCTCCAATCATTTAGTTCCGGCAAATGCGCGGGTTATTTCAGGTCATTCCGACGATCCTGAGGTAGAGGTTACGGCGACTCATAATGGAGAAACAATCGATCCTACACTCATTACCATAGATGATAAAGGGGATATCAGGATTGCTGTTGAGAAGTTAAATTTAGCAGTAGATGATGTCATCCAAGTCTTCTTAAGAGATCACCAAGGTTCTGCTAGTGAAGCTGGTGTCATGAATCCACCAGAGACGAATAATCACGTAGGAAACATCAATCCGAAAACGCCATTAGTATTTCGGGATGCAACGTTTGTTCCTGCTACCACATTGATTGTCGGTGGTATGGTCGATGGAGAGCTAACGATCGATCAAGCAAGTAATTGGGACTTTGGGACCCAACCGCTTACGACTAAAACACAAACGTACCATGCATTACCGAGTCAGGTAGGCGGTACGGCGCAAGGAACTTCCAGACCGAATTTTGTTCAGGTGACAGATGAGCGACCGGTATCAGAAATAAGTGGCTGGAGTTTGTTCATCAAACAAGAAGAACAATTTTCTAATCAAAAAACAGGTGAATTGAAAGGTGCCCAACTTAGTTGGAAAAATGGACAAGCCATTTCAAGCACTGGAGAAATCGGCAATGAAGATAATTTAGGTATCATCCGCACGAGTGGGATCTTGATTCCTAATAATAATAGTATTCAATTGATCGATGCAAATCTATTCATAGAGAAGCAGACATGGTTTTATAATTTTGGGGATGATTCGAATAAAGAGAGCAGTATCTTTCTAAATGTGCCGAATACAGCAAATGCAAAAGCAACAAACTATACGACGCACATCAATTACTCGTTTCAAGCCACTCCTAAAAATCGAATAGAATGAACCAGTCAGTGGTGATTAAAATTGACTGGAAATGAAAAAAATAAAAAGGAATTCAATTGATCGGTACATTAAGGTCAATTGAATTCCTTTTTTAGATGTAAGATGTAGCAAGTGATGATTATAAGTATAAATTCACTGAAAGAGTCGTCCGAAGACCATCTACTCCGAATCGGTGGAGTTGTATTTACTTGTTTGGATCACTACATTATGCAGTAGAAAAAATGAATAACTGTAAGTTTTACTAATGTTGCGTTCTAAATTTTTGTAATAATTGAGGATCAATTTTATTTAGTAATTTTTTCCAATCTGAGGCATCAGGTACTGTTTTTAATAAAAGACATTCAAGACCTAACGAAGAAAATGTCAAGTATTCATTGTAATTCGTGACTAAGAGATCGATCTCATGATTTTCAATATAAGAGGCGCATAGCTCATTTGGACGAAGAAAGTAGATATTTTGAAATCCCCCTAAATATTTTCGAACTAAGGCTTCGAGATGTTGACTGATATACTCATTTCCTTCAAAAATAAATGCGATATTCGTAGGGTTTTTCCAATATTTTTCTTTGATTGACTCAGTGAATATCGTTAAACTAGCACAGATATCATCCAAATGATCATCAGAGAACAAATGATGGAAGGAGGGATTTTTTTCTAAAAAAGCTCGATTTTTTTTATATTCATTGCTAAACAAGGTTTTGGCATACTCATTTGTATCTTGGATATTTTTATTTCCGCTTTTAGACAATAGACTACGTAGCTTGATGGACGTGAAAAAAGATTCTAATAAGATTAACTCGTGTGCTTGTGTGTGCGTATTTCTCTTGATCATTTGATAATAGCTACTTGTAAGCGCTATTATTAGTGGCCATCGATTATACCTTTCACAAAAATATTTTTCCTGTTTCGGATTTTCGATACCTCTACGGCATAAAACAGAACTAAAAATAAAAATGGCTTCTTCTTGTGTTAGGTCAATATTAAAATAATCCTTCACAATCGAATATGCAGGTGAAAGTCGGTGAAACTCTGGATCATTAAGGACAATATCTTTTAATTCAGGGTCGAGTTCCACCATACAACCACATAATATCCGTTCAATAGAGAGGTATAATAAATAACTAAAATAACCAAATGAAGAAACTTTTTGATTAGGACGCTCCAATAGGTTAACAATTTTAATCACTACTTCTTGCGTCGCAATTGATGGAAAAACCGTGTGGGGTGTAATATCTGATTCGTAATAGAAAGCAAAATAAAAATTTCGAATATCGGCTTCTGATCCGATCAAATTGACGGGATTTAGCTCAAGGGTGATATTGAATTCTTTTACTTGATCTGCAATTTTTTTAACGTACGTGATCATCGTGCTCTCAGAGATATGAAAATAATCTGCCCAATCATAAATAGACTGAAGTTCGTTGAAAAAAATTTGTTCAAGAATAATAAAGAGTGGTTCATCTTCGAGAATCGCTCTTTTTTTTTCTAGGTAGGTTTCTGAAGAATGGATGTTTAAAGAATAACCTTGTTTCGAGGATTGGATATCCGCGACGTTCTCGAAATATTCTCTCAAATAATTGATGTCGTTGACTAATGTCCTGGCTGTACTGTTTGTCATGCCAATCAGTTGGGCTGTCGTACAGATTCTAGTAGACTCTAACTCTTTCAAGATTTGGAACCAACGTAATTTTACTTTATCTGTTATAAAATTTAATTGAAAATTTTTCAATAGAACTTTTACCTCCTATCTAAATCTTTCTAGGGAATAGAAAATAGAGCATAGGCTTGCATCCATTGCGAAAGTTAAAGATATATTTTTGGAATTTTCCAATTTCTTATTTGTTAACAAGTGAGATAGAAATTCAAAAAAAGCTAGAATATTTTCAGATGTATATTTTTAATAAAAGAGTAAAGGAGAATTGCTTTTATCATAGTATTCATTTAGTTAGGAGCTCATTAGATCTAAGTTTCTTATATGTTGAATATGAGAGTAATGTTCAAATTGAGTAGTGGACATTCATATAAATTAAAAGTAACTTATGTTATCTTTTGAGTGAAAGGTTAACGTTTTTTATTTGCTTATTGGAGCGTTCGATTTTACATGGTTATTTTAATCAGTATCAAATGAGTTGGTTTTACTTCTATGATCAGTTTTTGATAGTGGTTCAAAGTGTTCAGTAGATAAACGAGCTACTAATACCATTAATTACCGGATATTCGTCCTTTCTATTTTTTTTTTAGCAATCCACTTTTGCACTAGCGTAAGGTTAAAAAACAAATCGCTTTCAGATTGATAATTAATATTACCTAATAACTATATTAAAATAACTTAATGACAACAATCTATAAATTTCAGAAAACTATGAAATTATTCAATTGAAGTATTATTTGAATACTGTAAAATTGCATGAAGAAGTTAGAAATTAGGAGTGTTATTAGTTCAATTTGTTTGTTAATTATTGCGACGAAAGAGGCTTGTTCTTAAGGTAGTCTCACATAAACAATTTTAAGTAATGGGAAAAACTGATTTGGATCTAGTAAGATGTTCTCTGCATTAAATGTTATTATGAAACACATCAAATATAGAATCTGTTACTTTCATTAATGAGTAAATATAAAAATAATCTGTGAAGAAAGATATATTTTTTTGTAATTATTTTCTTGAGTGAAGTATCAAAATGTAAGCGTAATTAAATTTAGTGAATCTGACAAATAAATCTTAAAAGAAACATTAATGTGGTTTTTAATGTTTTAAGGAGGGAGCGAATGGAAACGAAAAGAATTGAAACGCCTGAAGAATACTTGGCCTATTATGATCAGAGAGTAATCAATCATTCTTTTATCAGTAAACATCCAGAAATGTTTGAATTTTATCTTGATTTACGAACAAAATTCCTAATGACTTATCAGCAAACAGATGCCACTCTTTTTCTGAAATTAGCAATATTATTAGATATTGATGCACAGCTACAGATCCTATTAGAATTGATCAAAAGTACAAACAAAAGTTTATGTGAAGAATTAGGGATGACAGAATCAGAAATCATTTCAATGATCGCCAAAGATAAAAAATGTTTTTACAGAGAACTAACAGGTCTTGACATGAATCACTCAGTACCATGGCAGTTGATTTATCTTAGTGAATCTTGAGGAAGCTTGATTGCTCTCATTAAGGTAGAAAAAATTCAACGAACTAGTCGCAGGTAAAAAAACAAAGGTCGGGACAAGAGAAGTTATCTCTATCCCGACCTCATATACATATAAAAATTAATAGATTGTTTCCGTGTCTTGATCATATCAAAAACGTCATAAGCAACAAATCCCATTGCAAGCAAATAAAGCGCCCAAGTAAAGATCGAATTTGTGATGAATTGGTAGTATAGATTTAAACTGCAAAGGGTGTATAATGCCAAGCGTAGGAATGTGAATGGTTTGGAATGATAATTAGTCAAAATAAAAGCCTCCTGAAAGATACATATCCTATTTAAACAATAAAATACTAGTTACTTATAGTGTACGGTGAAAGCTGTTTCATTGTCAAATATCGACAGGGGATAAAGCCGATTAGCTTGCAATAAGATATGAGTAAAAGCAAGTTTATCTATATGAGATAAATCACGTTATCTTATCTTTATTCTGTTATGATAAGGGTAGTAAAACAAATAGATAGAAAGGAGCTGAATGTATGGCAAAGAAAATTGCTTCTCCAGAGCTGCCCGAATTAGTTGAGGGAAACTTTTATTTAGAGGATGAAACAACCTTTTCAGGTATTTTTTCTGAAGGGGAAGATCAAAGTTATCTTAGTTCTCGCAATATCGTGTTGAAGAGTAGCCATATCAAAAAATTAGCGATGCAAAAATCTCGTTTAGAGCGGTTTGAATGTAGCGATGTCATTTTTGAGAAGTGTGATTTCTCAAATTTAGAATGGTTTGGCGCAAGCTTTCATCGTGTACACTTCAAACAATGCAAATTGACTGGAACCAATTTCTCAGATAGCTTCTTGCGTGATTGTGTTTTCGAAGAGTGCGTAGCAAATCTCTCTTCTTTTAGCTACACGAATATGAAGTTCGTCAGATTTAGCGACAATCAATTGAAAAATACTGATTTTTTCGATAGCAATTGGAAAGATCTAGTAGTAGAAAACAATGACCTTTCAGGCTCTAATTGGGTCAATACGCCACTGAAAGGTTTAGACTTTACAACAAATACATTTTCTCAAATCAATCTATCTATGGAATTACTTCGTGGACTGATCGTTAATCAGGAACAAGCGATCATTATTTCGGCTGGGTTGGGATTGGTAATTGAATAGATAAAACAGAACGAACAATGTTAAGAAATTAGTCAATCTGATCGAATACATCCTAGAATCAACCTAGAGCATAGTTGAATTATTTCATGACCACTTAATTTAGTTTATTGGCAGAAAGGAGAACTTACCAATGGATTTGACAGAAAAACTTGTCGATTTTGCTACTACCTTGGAAGCCGTCCAAATGGATCATCCTTTTGGAAAATTTCCAGATTATATCGTGTTTCGACATCAATCGACAGGTAAATGGTTTGGTTTGATCGTATCTGTTGAAAAAGACAAATTAGGCATAGAAGGCGAAGGTCAAGTCCCCCTCGTCAATGTCAAAGCAGATCCAGAGATCATCCCCATCCTGAAAAAGAGTAAAGGCTATTATCCTGCTTATTATATGAATAAACAACATTGGATCAGTGTAGCTTTGAATGGTGCAGTCACAGAAAAGCAACTCTTTTATATACTGAAAGAGAGTTATGATTTAACGTAATTAGGCAGAAGTCGCCCATCCTCTCTAGGTGGGTGATGAATGTCGTTCGGTATGAGGATTGCCGTTGGCAACTCGAAACCCGACAGGTTATTATGTTCGACGTTATTATCAATCTATAGGAGAAATGAGTGGATAGAACAATGGCATTCGACACGAATCACCATTCAGAATTTCTCCTCTATTCTCACCTTGTGTTGGTAACTAAATACCGTAGACAAGTGATTGACGCTGAACGATCTGAATTTGCTAAAACCACTTTTGTACGAATGGCAGAATCTTATCCCTTTAGTTGAGTGGCATCATGAGAAAGATCATGTGCAAAACCCATCTAAAACAGAACTGACAATATTCATCACTGCTTATCAACGTGATTTCCCACGAATCAAACAGTTTCTTTGAAAAGAAATGGTTTCGTCTAAAAATTTTTGACTACTGGTGACGTATCTATTAGTGACATCAAGAAATAGAGTCAAAGCCAAGGAAACAATCACAAGGAGTAGATGAAGCTGATGGAACGACTGAAAGCATATAAATTTAGAATTTATCCAACAGAAGAACAAGAAATTTTCTTTGCCAAATCTTTTGGTTGTGTCCGTAAGGTCTACAATCTAATGCTTGATGACCGAAAAAAAGCCTATCAAGAAGTAAAAAATGATCCTTCTAAAAAAATGAATTTTCCAACACCCGCTAAATACAAGGAAGAATTTCCGTTTTTGAAAGAAGTAGATAGCCTTGCTTTAGCGAATGCACAACTCAATCTAGACAAGGCGTACAAGAACTTCTTTCGTGATAAATCCGTTGGATTTCCTCGTTTCAAAAGCAAAAAAAATCCAGTTCAAAGTTACACCACCAACAATCAAAATGGAACAGTTAGTTTGATTGATCATAAATTCGTCAAAGTTCCTAAATTGAAGTCATTAATTAAAATCAAGCTTCATAGAAGACCGAAAGGAATGATCAAATCAGCGACCATTTCGCGTCATTCAAGTGGTAAATACTATATTTCATTGTTGTGTAAAGAAGAAATTAGCGAACTACCTCAAACGAATTCCGCTATTGGGATTGACCTTGGGATCACTGATTTTGCCATTTTTTCAACTGTTCAAAAGATTGATAACAATAAATTTACCTCAAAAATGGCAAAGAAACTTAAACATGAACAACGTAAATTGTCAAGACGTGCGTTATTAGCTAAACAGAGAGGGTTCAATCTGTTTGAAGCGAAGAATTATCAAAAACAAAAACGGTTAGTCGCTCGATTACACGAAAAAGTAATGAACCAACGGAATGATTTTCTAAATCAATTGAGTACAGAAATGATCAAAAATCACGATATTATCTGTATTGAAGACTTGAATACCAAAGGTATGTTGCGTAACCATAAATTAGCAAAAAGCATTTCTGATGTGTCTTGGTCTAGCTTTGTGAAAAAACTACAGTACAAAGCTGACTGGTACGGTCGGAAAATGATCAAGGTGGATCAATGGTTTCCATCTAGTCAAATCTGTTCGAAATGTGGACAGAAAGACGGCAAGAAATCCCTCGAAATTCGAGAATGGACGTGCCCTCTTTGTCACGCGCATCATGATCGAGATATCAATGCTAGTATCAATATTCTGACCGAAGGACTACGCATAAAATCGCTGACTGAGATAACATAAAGAACCGTAGGAACTACGGAGATCGCTTGGTAAACAAGAGAAACCGCTGTGAGTAAAGAAATACACTTACAGGTATGCTCTATTCCCAAGAAGCTCCCACTTCAAGTGTTAAGAACCGTTAGGTTTAGCAAAGTGGTGAGTAGTTCACCGAATGAGTGCTAAAAATAATAGTGGAAGATTTCACTTTCATCAAAACAATCCAACGATCACTTGGGTTGTTTTTTTTTTGTGTGAAATTTAAGCGCTATCTTTTTGTTCAAAAAAAATTACCAAAAAAATTACACAAAAAACAGATTAGCTTTAGAAAGAGAATAGGTCTGTTATGTATGATAGTAAATATAACAAGAGAAACATAACTAAAACAAATAGAAGAGGATGGTTTTTTATGATGAAAGAAGGAACAAAGTATAAAGGTTATCTGGTATTAGTATGTTCTATCGGTCTTTTAGCAGCATGCAGTTCAGAGACCAAAGATACAAGTGAATCAGATATGCCAAAAGTAAAAAGTGAACGAAAAATAACCGTGGATGGGAAAGAAGGAACAGAAAAAGTTTTAGATAATGGAATGGTTGTTCAAGAGTTTGAGGAAGAAGTCTCGGAAAAAGAAGAGGAATGAGCTTTGGATAGAATTATATAAGCGCTTTTCTAATGACTGATCTGAATGAAGGAGTAGGTACATGAAGCCTAAAAAAATAAAAAAATTCAACCGAAAATGGTATTATTTAGTAGCAGTCATCACTGTTTTACTAGTAGTTGGTGCAATCAGTATAGTTGTTTCTAGTGGGAAAACAAAAGAAGAAAATGCAGGAACAAATATTGAAGCACGGTCTGTCAAATCCCTCATTGATGAGGTGAAAGCGGCGAATTTGATTTTAGCAGGAAAAGTCATGCCAAATAATAGCAACAAAATCAAAATTGATCCAGAACGAGGAACAGTGAAAGATATTCTGGTAAATGAAGGCGATGTCGTAGAAAAAGGGCAACCTTTGTTTACATACCAAACGGATCAACAGAGAAAAGTTGTGGAAGCTGAAATGGACGTAGAAATCAAAGTGAGAGCAGTAGAACAAGCACGAGTGACTGCAAATCAAAAATGGACAGCACATAACCAAAAAGTAGCAGAGCTTGGAAAAGCAAGACAAGATTATGCGAAGGAAAAATCCGAAGAGTTACAAAGTACGATCAAAGCATTAGAAGGAGAAATCACCAGTCTACATGCAGAAGCTATTGCTGGTGACAATGAAGTGAAGAATATAGAAACAGACTTGCGAAAAGCCCAACTACTTCACGAAAACGAAAAAGAACGGCTGAATGAAGACACAGTGACAGCCGATAACTCAGGAAGAATCAAATCATTGAATCGTGACTTAGTCAATCAATCAAAAGAACGTCAAAAAGAAGAAAACTTTATGGAGATCCTTGATGATTCGAACTTGTACGTGGATGGCCAAGTCACTGAATTTGATCGTGAAAAAGTTGCTGTCGATCAGCGAGTAGAAATTATGGATCGTAAAGACCAAGAGAATACTTGGCAAGGAACCATTGTGCAGGTGGCAAATTTAACAAGTGATGCAAAACAAGACGATCAAAAAGAAGAGAATCCAAATTTATCTAAGTTTCCTTACAAAGTTAAGATTGATCCAAAAGAAGAAATGCCACTGATTGGTTCCAATGTGTATGTCAATGTTTTACCGAAAGATTTTGTGTCAGGAAAAGTAATCATCAACCAAAGATACCTCATGGAAAAAGATGGAAAATATTATGTATGGAAAGTAGAAAATGATCGGATCAAAGAGCATGAAGTCAAGGTAAATCCGATGGATAATGAACTCGCAGAAATAGTCGAAGGATTGACTGTTGAAGATCAACTTGCTTTGCCTCAAACAGGAATGGTCGAGGGAATGGAGGTTGGTGCAAGTGTTGACGCTTAACAACATTCAGAAGTCATATTGGCAAGGCGGGAAAGAACTAAAAGTCCTTAAAGATATCTCTTTGCAAATCAATGAAGGAGAACTGGTCGCAATCATGGGGCCATCGGGGTCAGGAAAGTCGACGTTGATGAATATCATTGGTTGTCTGGATACGGCTACATCAGGGGATTACATCGTTGAAGGAACGAATGTCAAAACGTTAGCGGACAATTCATTAGCCGATTTTCGTAACGCAAAAATCGGCTTTGTTTTCCAGAATTTCAATCTCATGCCAAAATTAACTGTTTCGCAAAATGTGGAAATGCCATTAACGTATAAAAAAGTCAATAAAAAAGAGCGGCGTAAGCGTGCCTTGGATATGTTGCAACTCGTAGGGTTAGAGGATCGAAGTGACTTCAAACCAATGGAATTATCAGGAGGACAAAAGCAACGTGTCGCAATTGCGAGAGCTTTAGTGACTAACCCTAGTTTTGTTTTAGGGGATGAGCCGACAGGGGCACTTGATACAAAAACCAGTAGCCAAATCATGGACCTTTTTAAGGAATTCCACCAAGCAGGAAAAACAATTATTCTAATTACCCATGAGCCAGAAATTGCAGCGTTATGTCAGCGCACGATCACTTTACGAGATGGTCAAATAATCAGTGATGAACAAAATAAAGTGAGGTGATCAAGAATGGAAGAAATCAGATTTGCCTTACAATCGATTTTTGCTCATAAGATGCGTTCAGTGTTGACTATGTTAGGTGTCATTATTGGGATTGCTGCCATTATTTCGATTTTCAGCATCATCGGTGGAAATACCGAAAAAATGAAACGAGAAATGATTGGTGGTAACAATAATACGATGAACATCCAATACGATAAAAAAAGTTCATTCCAAAGTGGAAACCTATTTGGGGGAGGCCTATCAGAAAAGGAAGAAAAAAAACCGTTATACCTTCCGTTTTTACGTGAAGATGTATTAAATAAAATTAATGAGATACCAGAGGTCTTAGCAAGTGGCTTGTCATATCAAAAAGATGGGAAAATCTATAGGAAAGCAAAAGGGGCTGACGCCAAAGTTTCTGCTGTCACTTCTTCTGTTGAGGATTTGGAGCAATTAAACTTCATCAAAGGGGAAGGTTTTGCTTCTCAAGCCTTCAAGGAGCAACAACAAGCCATTTTTCTGGAAGATTCCTTGTATGACGAATTATTTCCCAATGAAGAAGGGATCGGACAGTTTGTCGAAGTGAATGGCGTGCCATTCAAAGTTCAAGGGGTATTTCAGTTAGATCCCAATAGTAGTAATCTATTTAGCTTTGAGAAAAGAGCTTATGTTCCTTTACAGCAAGCACATAAACTATCTGATGAGTTAGATATTGTGCCACTTGTCACGATCCAAACAAATAATACCGATCAATTACAAGGCGCTGCAGAAAAAGCAGCAGAGATTCTTAATCAACAGATCCCACCATCCGATTATGAATATGGGGTAATGAATCTGAAAGACTTTGCCAGAGAATTGGAACGAATGAACCAGTCAAGTTTTATTCTCTTGTCCGGTATAGCAAGTATCTCGTTATTAGTAGGGGGGATCGGTGTGATGAATATCATGTTAGTCTCTGTCACGGAAAGAACGAAAGAAATCGGGATAAAGAAAGCACTCGGCGCAAGAAGAAAAATTATTTTAAAACAATTTTTAGTAGAAGCGGTAGTCTTGACATTGATTGGTGGGATACTGGGGATACTTATAGGCTTACTAAGTGGCTATGTTATCACACAGTCGCTTGATTATCCTTATATTGTGTCTGTACTGTCTATTATCGTTAGCTTAGTTTTTTGTTCCCTAATGGGTGTGATATTTGGCTTATTACCAGCGATGAAAGCATCCAAATTAAACCCTATTGAGGCATTACGCTTTGAATAAGGAGAGAGTGATATGGAAAGAATTTTAGTGGTTGAAGATGAATATATGATCAATCAAATCGTGACGGAATTTTTAAAAGAGCGTAAATATGAAGTTTATTCAGTAAGAAGTGGCGAACAGGCATTGGAAGTTTTTGCTGAAGAAACATTTGACTTGATCCTATTGGACATTATGTTGCCTGGGATAAGGGGGACGGATGTTTTAAAGAAAATTCGGGAAACGTCGGATGTGCCGATCATCATGCTGACTGCCTTGGATGATGAATATACGCAGTTGCTCAGTTTTTCTCATTTGATCAGTGACTATGTCGTCAAACCTTTTTCTCCACTTATTTTGATCAAACGGATCGAAAATGTGTTTCGGATGAATCAAGGAAATCCCCACATCACTGTCGGGGAGTACGCCATTGATCTTGATGGTGGTCTTGTAAAATACCAAGAGGAAGAAATCCATTTAACAAGAAAAGAGTATGATATTTTAGTGATTCTAATAAGAAACAAAGGGAAAATCATCACGCGAGAACAATTAGTACATCAAGTTTGGTCGTATGAATATCAGTTGGAAAATCGAATATTAGATAATCATCTAAAAAATATCCGAAAGAAAATGCCACTTTTATCCATAAAAACGATCAAAAATAGAGGCTACCAGCTTGAGGACACGCCATGAGTATCATGCTGAAAAATTTTTTGTTTTCTGGGATCATCATTTTTCTAGTTTCGATTCTTTCGTTGATTGTTTTATATTTCACGATGCCTATCTACTATGAACGAATGAAGCTGAACGAAATAAACAAGGAATTCAATCAAGTGGCAAAGAGTATAGAGAACAAAGACTTAGCTACTATGCAAAAGGTGGTTGATCAATACTGGTTTGGAAGAGAACAAAGTCTTGATATCATGCTGATTAATAACAATGGTATGATCCTTGGTCCCTTCTTTGACGAGAATCTTGACTATTCAGGACTAAGTTTTGTACCTGATGAAACGAACCTTTATCAAGAAATTACTGACAAACAAGGTAACACTTATTATTTAGTTGGTATATACTCAATGCAACCAGTTGAAGAAGCAAGTAAAGTCTTACTTCATTTATATCCATTCATCATCATCGTCTCACTAATCATTGGGGGCATCGGCGCTTACTACTATAGTATTTATTCGACAAAAAAAATCAAAGAGATATCCAAAGTAACAGAAAAAATGATCGAATTAGATGCGGATATTCGTTGTGATGTCAAAGGTACGGATGAAATCTCACTTTTAGCGCAAGATATCAACCATCTATATGTTTCTTTGATCCAAACAATTGAAGTGTTAGAGCTTGAAGTAGCTAAAACGAAAGAATTGGAACAAGCAAAGTCAGAGTTTATGCAAATCGCTTCTCATGAATTGAAAACACCTGTTGCTTCATTGATGGGGTTGATTGATGGCATGATCTATAATGTCGGAAAATTTAAAGACAGAGAGCGATATTTAGAAGTTTGCAAAAATATTTTGCAAGAACAAACAGAAATGATCAATAATATCCTCTTTGCCTCAAGAAACAATTTGCCTTCAGATGATGTGGTCTATGAAGAAGTCTCAATCAAAGAAATGATCGAACATAAATTGACTTCTTTCCGGATACTTGCGGAAGCAGAACAGAAAAAACTAGTCGTTAATCTAAAAGGGGAGAAAATCATCGGTAATAAAAATGATATTGATAAAATTTTAGATAATCTACTAAGTAATGCCTTCAAATATACGAAGCATGAGGGAGAAATCAGTCTGTTTTTTGATGGTAAACAATTAGTGATTGAAAATGAAGTGAATCAGATACTTACGGAGGAGGAATTAAGTAAGATTTTCCAACCTTTTTATAGACCAGATTTTAGCAGAAGTCGAGATACTGGAGGTTCTGGTTTAGGATTGTTTATCGTACAACAACTTTTTGAAAAATATGGCTGGGAGTATTCATTCAAGTCAACTGCTAATTCCAGGATGTGCTTTTCTGTCATTTTTAGTGGAAGAAGCCTAAATTGATCGATGGTATTCCTAAAGGACAAACGGTCTGTCGCCACAAGATTTATTGGATATTTTTGTGATGGTAGCGAAGCTAATAGCCAAATTGCACAACTGCTATTTGCCAGGGACTTTGATTTTTTATTTTTACACACTCAACTGGAATGTACAAAACCACACTATACCATACCACTAAATAGTAAGAACAAAATGATCAAAAAACTCACAACGTACTAGAAACTCTTGTAGAAAATTTAGTCCCTGGTAAGTAGCAGTTGTGCAATCAGGTTGTGATAGATTGAAAGAAGTCAGGACTACGTTCGCGCAGTCCTGACTTCTTTTTGTATACTTTCTTATACTATTCCTTGATTTTTCTTTCGCGTACAAAATAGTAACCCGCCATATAGATCAAGAAAATCAAACCAATCATCAATGAGATCCTTGTTTCGGGATTGATGAACATAAAGACTAATACCACTGCCAAAAAGGCCAATGACAGGTAATTGGTATATGGGGATAAGGGCATTTTAAATGGATGTTCAAGCATTTCTATCGGATGTTTTTTTCTGAATTTGATTTGACTGATCAAAATAACGATCCAAGGTACCATCCCTGGTAAGATACTGGAACTATAGACAAAAACAAATAAATCCTGTGATTGGGAGTAGACGAAGGGCAACAAATAATTCAAAATCAACCCAATCAAAATACCAAATGAGATGGCTACTACTGGGTAAAATGGCACTCCATGACGTGTAAGTTTCAAAAACTTTTTAGACATTTTGCCGTTGATGGCTAATGTGTAGACCATGCGACTGGCGCTGAAAATACCGGAATTACAACCAGATAAAGCAGCAGTGATGACAACAAAATTGATCAAACCAGCAGCAAACGTGATCCCGATTTTAGAAAAAGTTTGAACAAACGGTGATCCTAGTTCGCTCAATTGATTCCAAGGATAGATGCTGACAATGATGAAGATCGCCCCAATATAAAAAATCAAGATCCGCCCGATCGTTGATTGGACAGCGTCTACAATCGTTTTTTGGGGATCTTTCGCTTCACCTGCAGTCATCCCAATCAACTCGATTCCTTGGTAAGAGGCAACGACGATCGATAGAGCAAAAAAGAATCCTTTCACGCCACCAGTAAAGAAACCACCATTTTTCCATAAGTTTGAAATCCCGATTGCTTCTCCATGGTTACCGAATCCAAATAAAATGATGCCTAAACCGGCGATGATCATCAAAATAATTGTCACTACTTTAATAGTAGAAAACCAAAATTCTAATTCACCGAATGCTTTGACAGAAACAAGGTTGGCGAACATCAAGAAAAGGATCACAACGATTCCTGAAATGATCTGGGGCAAGTCTGGCCACCAATAGTTCATATATTCCCCTACAGCAATGACTTCACTGATACCGACCACGATAAACTGAAAAATATTGCTCCAAGCCGTCAAATAACCTGCGACGGGATGGATGTATTCACTTGCATAATTAGCGAAAGAACCGGTAGAAGGATCTAAATACAACATCTCGCCCAATGCACGCATGATCAGGTACAAAAAGAAGCCTGCTACAGCATATGCAACCATTACAGAAGGTCCTGTCCAACGGATGGTGGATGAAGCACCCATGAACAGACCGACACCGATCGTTCCTCCTAGCGCAATCATTTGAATATGACGTGCACTGAGACTACGAGTTAATTTTTCTTCTTCCATACAAAAACTCCTTTTTTAAGTTGAGTGATAAAGTAAAAAATAAGTTTATTCTATAACTAGCAAACAAAATAACGACCATTACTTTATAGCTCTTGTTTGTGATTTTACAGAAAATTTTCAAAAATTGCGAGAAAAATCTAAAAAATCAAAAAAATTAGCTATAACACTTGTAAATGATTTTGATATTAGTTAAACTAAGTTTGAATAAAAAGTTAGGTACACCGAAAAGGAGTGGTAAGAGGTGTCTAAAAATGAAATATCCGTTAAAGATTTGACGGTTGCTTATCAAGGAAAGACAGTATTAAATCATGTATCAACAGTTATCCAATCACAAAAATTTACAGGGATCATTGGACCGAATGGCGCTGGGAAATCTACTTTTATGAAAGCTTTATTAGAATTAGTTCCTAAAATTTCCGGAGAAATCACTTTCGACGGTCGCTCCATAAAAACGATTCGCAAAAAAATTGCCTATGTCGAACAGCGTAGTGAGCTGGATCTTTCTTTTCCGATCGATGTATTAGGGGTAGTTTTGTTAGGAACCTATCCATCCTTGCGCTTGGGGCAACGTCCTGGGAAAAAAGAAAAGGAACGAGCAAAACAAGCCTTAGCGAAAGTGGACATGACAGATTATGAAAATCGACAAATCAGTGAATTATCTGGAGGACAATTACAGCGGATATTTATTGCTAGAGCCTTGGCTCAAGGCGCAGAATGGATTTTTTTAGATGAACCATTTGTTGGGATCGATGCGGTCAGTGAAAGAAAAATCTTTGCTATTTTGGATGAACTGAAAAATGAAGGGAAAACTATTGTGATCGTCCATCATGATCTGCACAAAGTCGAAGCCTATTTTGATGAAGTAATTTTATTGAATAAAGAATTGATTGCAGCTGGATCAGTTGACGAAGTATTTACTTCAGAAAATCTACAGTTGGCTTATGGGGAGATCATTGGGCAATTAGTTAAAGGGGTAATGGAAAAATGATTCAATCGTTTATTGAGGGGTTAATGGATTATCAATTTCTGCAATATGCATTGATTACATCTATGTTAGTTGGATTGGCTTCAGGGGTGATTGGCTCTTTTATTATTTTGAGAGGGATGTCTTTGATGGGGGATGCGATTTCTCACGCGGTACTGCCTGGAGTCGCGATTTCGTATATGTTTGGTTTTAGTTACATTCTAGGAGCCACTGCATTTGGGATGTTGACAGCTGGCATAATCGGATTTGTCACACAGCGTAGCCGTTTGAAAAATGATACAGCTATTGGGATCGTTTTTAGTTCGTTCTTTGCATTAGGTGTCATCTTGATTTCTTTTGCTCAAAGTGCAACTAATCTGTACCATATCTTATTTGGAAATGTTTTAGCAGTTAGAGAAAGTGATATGTTGATGACTGCCATAGTGAGTGGGATCGTCTTATTGTTTGTATTTATTTTTTATAAAGAACTGAAAATCACTTCTTTTGATCCGATGATGGCAAAAGCTTATGGGTTGAATACGACACTTGTTCACTATTTGTTGATGTTCTTCTTAACACTGGTTGCCGTTGTGAGTTTACAGACAGTAGGAACGATTTTGGTCATCTCGATGTTGATCACACCAGCAGCAACTGCATACCTATTGACCGATCGATTGGCAAAAATGATTTTTATTTCGGCAACAGTCGGCGTGTTAAGTGCGATCATCGGTGTGTTTTATAGTTATAGTTATAATTGGCCTTCTGGGGCGACCATCGTGTTGACCAGTGCAGTATTCTTTACGTTGGCCTTTTTATTTTCACCGACTAAAGGGATTATTTTTTCAAGAAACAAAACGAAAAAAAATGCCGAGTCGTAAAAAATCTAACGAATAGAAATGGAGTATGTACATGAAAAATAAACTGAATATCTTATGGTTAATGGGAGCTGTCTTATTTATTTTTGCAGGTTGTGGCAGTTCCGCAGCAGAAGAGAAAGAAGAAAACCTGACCGTCGTAGCAACAAATTCGATCATCGCCGACATGGCGAAAGAAGTTGGAAAAGAACATGTCGATGTGCATAGTATCGTCCCTGTTGGAACTGACCCACATGAATACGAGGTATTGCCAGAAGATATCAAAAAAGCAAGTGATGCTGATGTCATCTTATACAATGGGTTAAATTTGGAAACAGGGGATGCTTGGTTTGAAAACTTGATGGATACGGCAAATAAAAAAGAAGATGAAGACTATTTTGCAGTAAGTAAAGAAGTTGAACCACTTTATTTGACCGGTGGAGAATCAGAGACAGAAGCAGATCCACATGCGTGGTTGGATCTTTCAAACGGAATCAAATATGTACAAGAAATCGCACGCATCTTTGCCGAAAAAGACCCAGACCATGCTCCGCAATATGAAGAAAATGCAGATGCATATATCGAAAAATTGAAAGAATTAGATAAACAAGCGAAAGAGAGTTTCGGATCGATCCCAGACAATAAAAAACTATTAGTAACAAGTGAAGGAGCTTTTAGATACTTCTCACAAGCATACGATCTACCAGCAGGGTATATTTGGGAAATCAACACAGAAAGCCAAGGTACACCTGAACAAATGCAGTCGATCATCAGCCAAGTTCGTACTTCGGATGTTCCAGTCTTATTTGTGGAAACAAGTGTTGATCCGAGAAGCATGGAACGTGTCGCAAGTGAAACAGGCCTTGAAATCTATGATGAGCTATTCACTGATTCCATTGCAAAAGAAGGAGAAACTGGTGATTCTTATTATGGAATGATGAAATGGAACATCGAAACGATCCACGATGGTCTATCTCAAGAAAAGAAATAATCACTAATCGATTTAATAATCTAAAAAGAGGCAAAAGTGTGTAGCCTCGATAAATAAGGCGTCATCCACGAAAATTGTTCTTTAAATTTTTGTGGATGGCGCTTTGTTTTTGAAGAGAGTCCTTCTATTCCTTCCGTTTGCTCAGTTTTGGAGACGTGAGGACTAATGCTTCCGCAATTTATACAAATAAAAATTCGTTCGTTTATTGTTTTAAAGATACCAATTTTAGTGAAATTCCGTTATAGTTAAAAGAGAGGAAAGGAAGGTGAAGCTATGAATTTTACTAGCAAAGACAAACAATTGATTGCAAAAGAAATAACAAAAAAAATCAACCAACTAGAAAATAAGGAGAAAGATCAAGATCTCCTATTTCTTGAAGCAGAAATGGCGAAAGCGTTCATAGCAAGCCCAGAAGAATTGGAAACAGAGGAATACCCTGGAAAATGGTTATTTGATGATTTTCAGCCATTAGATGAAGAAACAGGCATTGGCTACTTTGTTTTTCTTTCATCCGTCGGTTTTACTCCTGGCGTATTAGTCAAACAAAAGAACGAACTAAAGGTTCAAGCATGGCCCGCGTTGTTTTCTTTGATAGGGACAGAGGGTGTGATTCCAAAAATCCAATCCGCATTTTTCAAGAGTGCATTTATTGCAAATAGCAAACTAATGAATACGTATTATAATCGTTTAGTAGAAATTGCTCGTCCAGGAGAAATTCCACAAACGTTCACTTATGGGCAACAAAAAAATCTATACGAAGATGTTGTTTATTCACGGGATCTATCTGAGTTCTCAGCAAGAGAACAACTACGTTTACATGAACTACTCCACACCAAACCTGTTTCGTTGAACTTTTTCAATGCATTAGACCAACGTCGAAAATGGGTATCCGTGAATTTCTGGGAAGTATTTGCTGCTAGAAATCGTTGGATGGAAGAAAGAAAAATCCCAGATCAACAGATCCAATTCGTTCAATTGAAAAAAGAACGATTATATTACGGATTATATAGTCGTGTCTGATCGAGGGTGGTAATGATGGCACTAACATTAAAGGAAGAAATCATTCAAGAAAGTAAGCGAATCGGGATTGATAAAATCGGGTTTACTACAGCAGAGCCATTTGATCATTTGAAAGAATCGTTGGTAGAACAAAAAGCTGCTGGACATACTTCTGGATTTGAACACCCTAATATCGATGAACGTTTATATCCGGAAATGACGTTTGATCGGCCGAAATCAATTATTGCAATTGCTTTAGCGTATCCGACAAAGATCCATGAAAAGATGCCTAGAGATGAAAAGCGTGGACAGTTTGCTCGTGCTTCTTGGGGCATCGATTATCATGATGTCTTACGGGATCGTCTGCAACAATTGATTTCATTTATTGAGTCACGAGCGACACATTGGCAAAAGGAAGAAGAATGGCGCTTGGCGCCGCAAGTAGATACAGGTGAGTTGATCGACGTAGCTGTGGCGCAACGTGCTGGATTAGGGTTTATCGGTCGAAACGGATTATTGATCACAGAGGAATTTGGCTCGTTTGTCTATTTAGGTGAGATCGTGACCAATATCGACCTAGAACCAGATACTCCTGGTGTCTTTGGGTGTGGCGAATGTACGCGTTGTGTGACGGCTTGCCCAACGGATGCACTTTTAGGTGATGGGCGAATGAATGCTAAATGCTGTTTGTCTTATCAAACGCAGACAAAAGGCATGATGCCAGAGGAGTATCGAAAGAAGATGAGCAACGTCATTTATGGTTGTGATATCTGTCAGTTGGTTTGTCCTTATAATAGAGGGAAAGATTTTCACTTTCATCCAGAAATGGAACCAAAAGTAGACGAAGTCTATCCGAAACTCACGCCTATGTTAACGATCTCTAATAAAGAATTTAAACAGCAATACGGTCATTTGGCTGGCTCATGGCGTGGAAGGAAACCTCTTCAACGAAATGCGCTGATTGCCTTAGCCAATTTAGGAGAACGTGCCGCTTTGCCTCATATTGAAGAGTGTCTAAGTGATGTTCGTCCAGTGATTCGCGGGACAGCAGCGTGGGCAATCGGTAAGTTAGGAATCAAAGATCCTGAAAAATGGCAAGAAGTATTAAGTTGCGCACTGGAAAAAGAAACAGACGAAGAAGCAATCCATGAAATGAACCAAGCAATCCAATTGTTACAAAAGAAAAAAACTCCTAAAAAATGACTTTTTTACTCGAATACGTCATTTTTCCCAGTAATTGTTGTAACAATTACTGGTTTTTTTGTGTTTATTGCATCAATTTTTGGGAAAATGAGAAGAATTTCGCAGAAAAATACAATAAATTGAAAAAAAATTATTCTAAATATTACAGAATGTAAGTTTTTTTAAAGTTTCTGTGAAAGGATTGAAAAACGATTCCAACGTTGATTTATAAAGCTTCTACGACTTTAGTCCTAGTTTTTCGGAAAATCAAATATTACAAATATTAAAAATGTGACGATTTTGTCATTAAATGTCATAATTCTTTCACCTATGAAATATTTCTAGATGATAAAGTTAGTGACGTTGAAACAAATCAAAGAGAAAAAAAGGAGCTTACTATGAATTCAATTAAAAAGATCGTTTTGGGGACAACTGTTGCCGCTGGAGCAACTGCAATGTTTGTAGGGACTACTGCTCATGCAGATGAAGTCTATACAGTAAAAGCTGGAGATTCATTATCTAAAATCTCACAAAAATTTGCAGGTGACAATTCACTGATCAAAGCTATTGCAGAGCAAAATTCGATTGACGATATCAACCGCATTTTCGTTGGTGAAGAATTAACAATTCCAACTGACGCTTCATCAGTAAAAACAACAGAAGTAGCACCAACAACTGAAAAAGTAGAAACTCCTGTAGTAACAGAAACACCAGCGCAAGAATATACATACGTTGCGCCTGTTGAAACAGTTGAAGTAGCACCAGCTACAACTACTGTAACAACAAACAGCAACTCTGCGAAAGAATGGATTGCACAAAAAGAATCAGGTGGTTCTTACACTGCAACAAACGGCCGTTACATCGGACGTTACCAATTAGATTCAGCATATTTGAACGGTGACTACTCACCAGCGAACCAAGAACGTGTTGTAGAAGAATACGTTGCTGGACGCTATGGTTCATGGGATGCTGCAAAAGCATTCTGGTTAGCAAACGGTTGGTACTAAGATAACCATCAATCATGAATCCAAAAAAGAGGGCTACGCAAGTAGGCCTCTTTTTTTACTTCTTTTATAATCTTGAAAGGTACGTATCGATTGATTTTTGATAATGGTCGCCTCGCCAAATGCCTGTGTTGAGATACTCTGCAATCAAATAGCCGATATAAGGGCCAGTAGTCAAACCAGAGGAGCCTAAGCCACTTGCGGCGATCAAGCTTGGTTCATCTGGAACAGGTGCAAAGAACGGCGCAAAATCGGAGGTGTACGCCCGTGTGCCTACTCGCATGGTGTGTTTCCATGTAGCAAGTTGATCGGGTTCAGCTAAAAATGGTACTGTACTTTTTATCAATTGCTGATAAGCAGATTCGGTAGGAACCAAATCCCAACCCGCATCATTTTCATGGGTTGCGCCAACTAGTATAGTCCCATCGTTGAATGGGATAAAATCGGCTTCCCCTTCTAACATGGCAACAGGCCATTCTTGGCTGTTCGCATAAGGTGTTTGAAAAACGATCAGCTGTCCTTTTTGTGGACGAATATCAGCATGAAAGCCAATCTGCTCCAGTAACGGCTTCAATGAAGGGCCAGGCGCTAGAATGACTCGGTCAAAGTCAAGTTGTCCAAAAGTACCAGAGATGACCCAGTGTGCGGTTTCTTTGCGTAACTGGACACGTTCAGAGATTACTTTGACCATTTGTTTCTCCAAGCGTGTGGCAAGGTGAGATAGATAGGCATGACCGTCTAAACGTCCCCCTCCAGTCACAAATAAAGCAGGTGTTGGTTTTAGCAATGGGAGAACTTTGGCTGTTTCTTCAGCTTGTAACAGCGAAATATCGCCGATTTCAGGTGCGTCTTTCTTTCGTTGTTCGGCAAGTGCAGCAAGATCTTCCAAAGCTTCTTTTTGGCGAAAAATCAGTGTGCCGGATTGTTTATAGATGGAATCATCAAGTGATAGATCCTGGATTAGTTTTGGGAAAAAAGCCGCACCATCTTTTGCTAACTGATACCACTGTTTATTTCGTCTTTTTGAAAGCCAAGGCGAGATGATGCCTGCACTAGCGCGAGTAGCTTGTCCTTCTTTTGCATCAAATAAGGTCACCTCAAATTTAGAGGTGTCTAAATAGTTGGCTAATGTCATACCGATGATGCCACCACCGATAATAGCAATTTTTTCCATAGAAAAACCTCCTTTACTTATCTACCATCTCATAGAATCATTAGAGATACAATATTTTATCCAAGGATTTTTTTCTATTTCATCCGAACGATTGTATGGTGAAAACTGATTATTGATAAAGTTAGAGACAAAAAAAACAAGGAGGAGTGAGCTTCATTCTCTCACACCTCCTTATCTATTAATTTTGTATTTGCTTAGGTTTTTGCACCATATAGCGGATAAATAGGATCAAACTAATGATCAACAAGCCAAGTAGGACACTTAAAGCAACTTTTGATCCTAACGTTGTTGCTGCTTCATAACTATCTGAACGATGATCTTGGAAAAAGTTGATGATCACAGCCACCAACGTAGTAGCGACAGCGCCAGAAAATTGTTGCAACGTATTGAATACGGCGTTGCCATCACCTTGTAATTCCATCGATAAAGCATTCATTCCAGTAGTCATCATATTGCTATAAGACAAACCAATACCGATCATATAGAAGAAATGACAGGCAATCAAAAAACCTAATGATGCATGACCTAAGATCAGGACAAGGGTAGTCCAGCCAACAAGTGAAAACAAGAGACCGATGAAAATTGGTTTTTTAGGTCCATGTTGGTCGAGTAGCTTTCCTGAAAAAGGTGATAACAGGGCACCAATCGTTGCACCTGGAAGCATAGCTAAACCTGCGACAAAGGCATTGTTCCCTTGGACGATTTGGACAAAGTTCGGTAGGACAAAAGAAACACCAAGTAATAAAAATTGATAAACTAAAAAGCTAAATAAGAATAAGCGAAACGTATGGTTTTTAAAAATTTCAAGTCGGATCAACGGATGATCGGCTTTTTTTGTTCGTTGATAGAAAAGGATGAATCCTAAAATGGCGATGACTAAGGATGCCCAGCCAATCCAGTCTCTGAACATGCTTAGAAAAGTTAAGCTTCCACTGAACATCAGACTAATACCAAGGACGCTGAGTAAATCTAAGCGACCAGATTTTTCCACCTTAAATTTAGGAATCGCGTATAAGCCAATCCCAAGTGAAAGGAGTAACACTGGCAATAGAAAGATAAAAATATGACTCCATGAGAAATTAGCAGTTAAGATCCCACCATACGTAGGACCAATCGCTGGTGCAATGGCGGTTGTTAAAGTACCAAGACCCATCATCGTTCCTCTTTTTCCCATAGGAGCAAAAGTCAAGATGATGTGAAACATCAATGGCAAGGCTATCCCTGTCGCAGCACCTTGGAGTACCCGTCCTAAAAGCAGTAACAAGAAGGTAGGGGAAAAGTAATCGACCAATAAACCAGCAATAAATAGTAAATTGGAACTCAAGAAAAGAGTACGCAGGCTAAAGTTTTTTGTCAGATAAGTTGAAAGTGGCACAATGATCGCAATCATTAATAAGTAAATGGTTGTTACCCATTGTACTTGGGAGGTACTGATTTGAAATTCCTGAATCAGCGTTGGGAAGGTCACGTTCATTGCGGTTTCGATCAAAACACCTGCAAATGACATGATCCCTGTGGCAAGTACAGCAGGAATTAATTGTAGTTGTTTTTGTTTTTGCATGTTTTTCACCTCTAAATTATTTCGTAAAAAAAGAGAGAGATTTCTATTCGAAAATAGAAACCGCCTCTCTCTCGACACGCTAGGCGTGTTATCTGTACGATTTATCGTTCGGCTTATTCTAGCACAAGTCTAAAAATAGTGTCAACCAGATTAGCCAATCCAATGTAAAAGAGTTATGATAGTAGTGAAGAAGAAAACAAGGAGGGCCTATGGAAAAAATCGAATGGAGAAAAACCGACCCTAGTTATCGTATGTCAAAGAAACCGCAATTGATCACACTCCCTGCTCAAAATTTTTTTTGCATCAACGGAATAGGTGATCCAAATGGAGAAGAATTTAAGCGTCGTGTAGGTAGTTTGTATGCTGTTAGCTATACGATCCGAATGGCACCTAAAAATGATTGGCTGATCCCTGATTACTCCCCCTATACTGTGTATCCTTTAGAAGGTCAGTGGGGACTGCAAGAAAAATTTTTGAACGAACCAGTGATGTTAAAAGAGCATTTTTCTTATCAGTTGATGATCAAGCAACCGGATTTTGTGACTCCTCAAGTTGCTGCAGAGGCGTTAGTACGAGCCAAAACCAAAATTCCAGAAGACCTAGCTAGTCAGCTCGTTTTTAAGACGATTGAAGAAGGCCTTGTGGCGCAGATCTTACACATTGGTTCCTACGACGATGAACCAGAAACATTTGAAAAGTTGGCTTTATCACTCAAGGAAAAAGGCTATCGCCGAACTTCAAAAGAGCATAAAGAAATCTATATGAGTGATCCCAGAAGGACGGCACCAGAAAAATTAAAGACGATTTTGCGAGTAACCGTTGAACAAGACAAATCAGTCGAAGTGTCAGACATCAACTAAAAGAGAGAAAGATTCCCTGTTTTTTTGCTATAATAGATACGAAGAGGTGTTTTTTGTATGAAAAAAAATCAACGACAATCATTGATTCGCCAATTGATTACTGAGCATGCCATCGGTACGCAAGAGGAATTATTGAATCATTTGCAGATGAATGGGGTCAATGCAACGCAAGCAACGATCTCACGAGATATACGTGAGTTGAAACTTGTGAAAATCCAAGATGAGAATAAACAAATACGCTATGCGTTATTCAATCAACAAGCGGATTCTTTGATGGAAGATCGCTTGCGAAGTGCGGTCAAACGAGAAGTATTACGAATTCAACGGATTCAATTCATGATCGTTGTCTTAACAGAAAAAGATGGTGCGGATGTGGTAACAAACTGGTTAGATGAAGTTGATTATCCAGAAGTGGCTGCGACGATTGCCGGCGTTGATACGTTCATTATTATTTGTCGCACAGAAGAAGAAGCCCAGGCTTTCGCTGAAAAATTAGAGCAAATGAGAGAATAGCTCACGTTTAGTCTAATGATCAATGGAAGCGCTAAACTTATTGACGTTGTGTAAATCGTACTAAATTCCATGGATACTGGACTTGCAAGAATGGTACGTAATGATTGGAAGGGTGTCTTTACAATCTGGATCATTCTAAAGCTCCAATCAATTTGAACAAGTATACAGTGAAAGAGGGGCGAGCAGTCCAGTGATGACAAACATGATCATTTTTCTGACGATTTTAGTTTACGGCGTCAATTTTTTGGCATTTATGTACATTAAAATAAAAGAAATCAAAAATTACCTAGAAAAAATTGCGATCTATTTTGGTGTGAACATGACATTGTTGTTCACCAGTAGTATTTTCCTATTTTTTGGTAAGATCGTCGAAGACGGAATATTGTTGATAGAATAATAGAAAAAACTGATGCCCATTAATATAGGGCATCAGTTTTTAATTTTCATTTATTTTTTTTTGGGAGGGGTACCGTACATTTTAGGTGTTACCGGTTTTAATTTAGGTGCTTTGCCTTCGATCTTAGGTTCTTCCAACCATTGATACTCCCCTTCACCATCTAAAGCTTTACCTTTTGCCCAAGAACCTTCGCTACTTTCGTCACCTTCTGAAAAGTTATAGAAATCATAAGCAATATCTTTACGTTCTTCTTCTCTTGGGAAAGTCGTAGGAACAAGAATACCGCCTTCTGTTTCTTCTAATTCTTTGACAGCCGCTGCCCAAAGGTTTTGATGATAACTGTCTCTAGCCAATAAAACTGATAGTAGGTCTTTTACGCCACGATCATCGATCATTTCGTAAATACGTGCCACTTGTAGTCTTCCTTGAGATTCTGCGTTTAAGTTTGCACGAAAATCAGCAAGTAAATTTCCACTAGCAACAATATAACCACCACTCCAAGGATTACCAACGCTATCCGCAGGACGAGGTCCTAAGCCAGCTACAATAGCGTGTTGAGGATTCATGCCGGAAATGATCGCACCAATCGTTGGGTCTTTTTTCATTGCTTCTTCTTGATCTTCAACAGGTGCATCTTCAAGTAAGCGAGCAACCATTGTCGCTAACATTTCAACGTGTCCAAGTTCTTCTGTTGCAATGTCCATCAGCATATCTTTATATTTTTCTTCTCCACGACAGCTCCAACCTTGGAAAAGATATTGCATCGCTACACTCATTTCACCATACTGTCCGCCAATCAATTCTTGTAAATATTTTGCGATTAATGGATTCGGACGATCTGGTTTTGCCTCAAACTGTAATTCTTTTTGGTGTCTAAACATCAAATCTCCTCCTAATCATTTTTTAATACATTACTATTGTTATATGTAATGGAAAAAAATTCAAAGAAAACGCTCTAGATATTATAGTTATTTTATAAACGTTGATTTATCAATGTTTTATTCTGTGAAAATGACTTCGTTAAAAGAAAATATTAGGAATAGCTCAATGAAATATTTTTGTTTATAAATGATAACTATTGATAATTTCCAATTGTATTCTCATTTTTGTTAACAGAAAGTAAGTAACGAGAAAGAAGAGCTGGTCACATCAAAGAACGATTGTTTTTAAGTCTCAGGTCAAAACGCTTTTGTCACGACCTGATCCACGGTGTTTGAAAGCCAACTCCTACGATATTAAGTCAAAAATTGAAAAAATATGAGAAGCTATTTTCTCAATTTCCGTCTTAATACTTGGAGCTGACCGGCTTTCTCACGACCTGATAAACGGTGTTCAAGAAGCAACACTTCGGTCCTAAGCAAAAAAAAATCAAAAATGAAAGAGCCATTTTCGCTTTTTTTGCTTATGCCTTAGTGCTGATCGCTTCTTTCACGACCTATTGTTACTTGTAGAATGTTTGCTTCTTTGATATGGTTAGTACAAGAAAAACATCGGAGGTATATCATGGCTAAAATTATGGTAGTGGAAGATGAAGAGATCATTCGTCAGCTGATTATGGAAGAGTTGGAGAAATGGCAATTTGAAACCTATGGAACGTCAGATTTCAATCAGGTTTTTGCTGATTTTGAGAAAGAAGAACCACAACTTGTTCTTTTAGATATCAATTTACCAGTGTTTGATGGTTATTATTGGTGCCAGAAAATACGAGAAATTTCCAAAGTCCCAATCATTTTTATTTCAAGTCGTAATACGAATATGGACATGATCATGGCGATGAACATGGGGGCAGACGATTTTGTGACGAAGCCGTTTCAAATCGATGTCTTGATTGCTAAAATCAATGCTTTGTTGCGTCGTTCATATAATTATGGTGAGTTGTCGAGTGAAATGATGACCCATAATGGAATCACGTTGAACGTCGATAATGGCAGTATGGAGATTAATGGTGAAATGATCGATTTGAGTAAGAATGAGTATCGCTTGTTGTTTATTTTAATGAAGCAACACGGGAAAATTTTGACTCGTGAAAAATTGTTGCGTGCGTTGTGGGATGATGAACGGTTTGTCGATGACAATACACTGACGGTCAACATCAATCGCTTACGTCGTAAAATCGAACAGGCAGGGATCACCGATTATATCGAAACAAAAGTCGGCCAGGGGTATATTGTTCCCTGAAAGGATGAAATACAACTATGAACTTTTTTAAGTATTTGAAAGATCAATGGTCGCTGATCGTCGGTTGGATATTTTTTATTTTATTGACGATTTTTGTGATGTGGTTAGCCCCTAATATAACGGTCGATTGGGCCACGATTGCTTACTTAACATTGATCGAAGGTGTTTTCTTAATCTTTTTTTTACTTGTCTGTTACTTGAGTAAACGTCGGTGGTGGGCAAAATTGGCAAATCTACAAAAAAATTCTCCCTTGCAAAATTATTTAGATGGTGGACATACAGAGGAAGAGAAGTTGATAGAAGACTATATCAATCAACTGATACGTGAACATCAGGAAGTGATGCAAGAAGCCATCACGAACCAGCAAGATCAAAAAGATTATATCGACTCATGGGTCCATGAAATCAAAGTACCCGTAGCGGCTTCAGAATTATTAGTACGATCGATCGAGTTTGATATCGATGATCAAAAATATACATTGTTAGAAAATGAGTTGTCTAAAATCGATGAGTATGTGGAACAAGTATTGTATTATGCGCGCTTGGATAGTTTTTCAAGAGACTACTTGATCCAAGAATACAGTATCAAGAGTATCATCCAACCCGTCATTCGTAGCCAAGCAAATTATTTTATCCAAAAGAAAATACGTTATGAAGTGATAGGTGAAGATCAAACGATTTTGACTGATTCCAAATGGGTGGCTTTTATTTTCAAACAGATTCTTAGTAATGCCATTAAGTATACGCCGGATGAAGGCGAGATCAAACTATTGATCGAGAAGACGACAAAAGGCGTAAAATTTTCTGTCAAAGATTCAGGCATCGGTATACCGAAAGAAGATGTTGGACGGATTTTTGACAAAGGCTTTACAGGGGCGAATGGCCGTCTGAGCAAAACCCACTCTACTGGTCTAGGATTATACCTCGCTAAAAATCTTGCGGAAAAATTAGGGATTTCTCTCACTGTTGACTCGATCGAAGGAGAAGGGACGACTATGTCTTTGTTTTTCCCTATCTTGAGTTTTTACCAAGAAGAACGCTAAAAAAATGGGATTGCGACATGTTCACGCGTATTTCTGAAGGAACTACCGGTTGAACATGGTCTAATTTGGTTGTGATAGAAGTGTGTTGACCTTAGATGATGATTGGAAAAGTTTTAATATAGTTATACATCAGCTGTTGCCCCGAAAGTAGAAGAATTTTCGAGGTAACGGTTGATTTTGTTTATGATTTATTAGTGACTGATTGAACTTCATAGAATCGTCAAGGAAGTTAAGTTAGAAAAAAGTGAGAAATAAAAAATAACTCTTGTGTTGTTAACGTTTTCGTTGATATGTTCTATAACATGTGACATTTAAAAGAAGGAGAATGTTTATGGAATTATTAATCGCATTAGTCCCAATGGTCGCGTGGGGAAGTATTGGTTTAGTCAGTGGAAAGATCGGTGGCGATGCCAATCAACAAACATTAGGAATGACGATCGGTGCATTTCTTTTTTCACTCGTTGCTTTTTTCATCGTTAATCCAACGATCACGCCATGGATCACATTGATTGGATTTTTATCTGGTCTAGCGTGGAGTGTCGGACAAAATGGGCAGTTTCATGGGATGAAATTCATGGGAGTATCTGTAGGATTGCCGTTATCCACTGGTTTTCAATTAATTTTGAATACGATTGCGGGCGCTGTTTTTTTCCATGAATGGACACAAACAAAAGATTACGTTTATGGTATTTTAGCGCTGATTCTTCTTGTAAGCGGTGCGTATTTGACTGCTCGACAAGATGATGAAGGAAAAGTCGATACAGATAATAAAATGCTTGATTTTGGTAAAGGATTCAGAGCATTGATCTATTCTACTTTAGGTTATGGTGTCTATACGATCATCGTCAACTGGGCGAATTTAGATGCGATGTCGATTATTTTACCGCAAAGTATCGGTATGATCTTAGGGGCAAGTTTCTTTGCTTTCCGAAAAGTAAAAGTTGATCAATATGTTTGGAAAAATATGGCGAGTGGATTGCTATGGGGAATCGGTAACGTATGTATGCTATTGACCGTTAAGTCATTAGGACTAGCAGTCGGTTTCTCTCTTTCTCAAATGGGGATCATCATTTCAACTCTAGGTGGTATTTTTATCTTAGGGGAGAAAAAGACAAAAAAAGAGCTTATATTTGTAATTGTAGGTTGCCTTTTAGTTATTTTTGGTGGTATCCTTTTAGGGTATATGAAAACAGCGTAAAGCTGTTTTTTTATATACTCAAAAATCAGGGGGAGGGAATTTAATGGATTTGTTTCGTAAGAAAGAAATCAGTCTCAATCATACGAGTGAGATGAAGAAAGAACTAAAAACATCCGATTTGATCATGCTTGGCATTGGCGCGATCATCGGTACAGGTATATTTGTCGTAACAGGAGTGGCAGCAAACCAAAATGCAGGTCCGGCACTATCATTATCGTTTGTTTTAGCAGCGATCGTTGTGATTTTATCTGGTCTAAGCTTTGCAGAATTTGCTTCGCGGGTACCAGTGATTGGCGGACCATATGCGTATCTATACGTCGTATTCGGTGAATTTGCCGCTTGGTTGACTGGATGGTTATTGATCGGTGAGTTCTTATTGGCCGTTTCATCCGTTGCGTCAGGTTGGTCCGGTTATGTACAAGGGTTTATTGAAAGTCTTGGTTTTGGCTTACCAACGGCGCTAACAGGTGGATATAATCCAGCCAATGGTACATACATCGACTTAATTGCGGTGCTTGTTGTGATTTTCGTCACATACATTGTTTCTTTGGAAGCGAAGAAAGCGTTACGATTGAACAACATGATGGTTTATGTGAAATTTGGAATCATTGCATTATTTATTATTGTAGGAATCTTTTTTGTTAAACCAGAGAATTGGCAACCATTCACACCATTTGGCTTTGAAGGTGTCCTAGATGGCGCAGCATTAGTTTTCTTCGCATTCTTAGGATTCGATGCGGTAGCGATGGCTGCGGAGGAAGTAAAAAATCCTCAAAAAGATGTACCACGTGGAATCATTGGCTCGATCTTGATCGCAACCGTGTTGTACATCATCGTGACATTGATTTTAACAGGGATCGTGCCTTATACAGAATTAGGTGTGAATGATCCTGTGGCATTCGCGATGCGTTATGTAGGACATGGTACAGTAGGAGCGATCATCGCCGTTGGCGCGATCTTGACCTTATTGACTGTGACGATCTCCATGATGTATTCATTAGCTAGGTTATTATTTGCAGTAAGTAAAGATGGCTTGTTACCACAGTTCATGACAGAAATCGACAAGAAACATCGCACACCGAAGAAAGCGACGTATGCAGCAGGTATCGCCGCATTATTCTTCGCAGGATTCTTCCCATTGAATATCTTGGCAGAGTTGACGAACATCATGGCATTGGCTTATCTAATGTTAGTTAGTCTAGGCTTACTGAAATTACGTAAAATGTTTGGCAAACCAAAAGCAGGCGAGTTCAAAGTACCATTGGTACCGATTTTACCAATCATTTCGATCTTATCTTGTCTAGTCTTGATGTCACGTTTACAAGCGGTGACTTGGTTAGTCTTTGGGATTACGATGGTGATCGGCCTAGTGATTTACTTTGGCTATGGTTACAAACACAGTAAGATGAATACCGAAAAATAAAAAGATAAACAAAAAACCTTGTATCAAGCAGCATTGCTGATACAAGGTTTTTTCATTCTATTTGTTATTGCGTTAAATCGAGTAATTTTTGTTTCAAGTCTTCTTCCATATGGCCAAGTTCGACTTCTGCATGACGACGTTTTTCTTTTCCTTCTTGTTGGATACGAAGTGTTTCTTGGATCGTTTCGATCAAATCATTTTGTGTAGTTTGCAATGTTTCGATATCCACGATGCCACGTTCATTTTCTTTAGCAGTTTCGATGGCAGAGATTTTCAACATTTCTGAGTTTTTCTTCAATAAATCATTGGTTGTTTCAGAAACTTGTCGTTGTGCTGTAACTGCATCTTTTTGTCGAAGCAAGGTCAATGCGATAACCACTTGGTTTTTCCATAATGGGATGGCTGTAGCAATCGATGCTTGGATCTTTTCTGCCAATGCTTGGTTTGTATTTTGGATCAAACGGATCTGTGGCGCTTGTTGGATCGTGATCTGTCTGGCTAAGCGTAGATCATGAGTGCGCTTGTCTAGGCGATCAAGAAACTGTGTATAATCATTGGCGATCTGTACATCCATTTGATCCCCTGTTTCTTCTGCTTTTCGCATGGCTTCTGGAATGATCTTTGTCTGTAATTCTTCCATTTTTAATTCGCCAGCAGCGATATAAATGTTCAACGCATCAAAATAATCTTTATTTTTTTGATAAAGTTGTTCTAACATCAGATTGTCTTTTAATAGGCCATCTTTTTCTTTGTCTAATTTGACTGAGATCTTGTCGATTTGCGCACCGATTTTTTGGTATTTGGCAGTGACTTCATAAATCGATTGTTTGACTTTACCGAATACGCGTTGGAAAATATTTCCTTCTCCTGCACGTAATTCATCTGGATTTGCTTCTTGAAGGCGGTACATCAGTTCAGTCAATGAATCACCGACTGGTCCGATATCTTGTGCTTGCACGTGATTCAACATCGACTGTGAGAACTCACCTAATTTTGTTTGAGCAGCTGAACCGTAGCTGATGACCGATTGAGAATCAGTGACATCGATTTTTTCAGCCAATTGTTTGGCTTGTTCTTGTCTTTCAGCAGGTAATTTATCAATCAGCCGAGCAGCAGTTTGCTGTTCTTGAAGTGCATTGATTTCATTTTGTTGTGTTTGAGTCAATTTATCGACGGGTGTCGAAAAAGGATTATTCAATAAATCTTCTAAAGTATCATTTACAGGGGTTACTTCGTGTTTTGGTTCATGTGGATTATTTTCCATTAAAATTCCTCCTTATCGATTAAGCTAGAAAAAGTACCCGAAACAATCAGACGATGTCTAAGTGTTCCGAGTCCAAGAAATAAACGTGCTTATTCTTCTGGTACATCTTTATTATCACGCTTTAAGCTTTGTTTCGCAACAGATATCTCTACATCGATATCTTCCAAATCTTCCGAAACGAAATCTTGATAGTCTTTCGCGACTAATGAAGCAAGTTGATCAATGATCTGGGTACTTTCTTCCAGTTTTTGATAGGTCTGTTTGTTTTTGATCTCGTGTTCATTGATCTCAATATATTTGTTTGTCAAATCCACTAGGTTTGGCAAGTGGGTGTAAAGGAACTGACTCGCATCGTGCAATCGAGTGGGTTCTTTTACGAGTTCTTTGAACAAACCTTTTGCTGCTTTTACCGGTTCGTGACGAAGATCGATCGCTTTAAGCTTTGCCGTTTCGTACATATTTTTTTCTAGTTGTTCGATTTCATTTTTTGTTTGATTCATCGTTTCTCTAAAAAAAGAGATTTCACTCGGTGTCATGCCGTTTTCGCTATAATGGGTCGCTAATTTGTCAGATAGATTTGGTAAAGCTGTTTTGTCCTTAGGTTTTTTACGAAAACCAAAAAGCCCCCAAATCAGCAAAACTGCGCCAATTAACAAGATCATTGATATGATCGATACATCATTATAACTGAAGAACAGTATCACTAAGAGTAAACCTACGATCCATTTCCAATTCTTTTTAATCATCCTAAAAACCTCCGTGTATATTCATTGTCCACTCTGCTCATCTACTTCTTTATTTTAGCACAACCTTCTTAATAATTAGTATCGGACTAAAGGTGGATTTTATGAGTTTATAGAATTTCTAAGGTTTGGATATGGTAAACTAAGTAAGAAATCAAAAAGAAAATTGAAAAAAACAAAAAAAGTAGTTATTATAGGACAAAAGAAAGCAGGGGAAAAGATGCTTGAATATGAACAGTTTGAAGAGAAAACGATCCAACGAAAAGAAATTTATCATGGAGCGATCATTGATGTCGCTGTGGATGATGTTCGCTTACCAGATGGAAATATCGGGAAGCGTGAATTAGTCTTTCACCCCGGTGGTGTAGGAATCATTGCTTTTGATGAAAAGGATCGTCTACTATTAGTCAAACAATTCCGCAAACCTTTAGAGAAAGTGATCCTCGAAATACCAGCTGGTAAAATTGATCCAGGAGAAAAACAAGCGCCTGAGATCACTGCTGCTAGAGAATTAGAAGAAGAAACTGGATACCGCGCAGAGCGTTTGGATCATTTGACTTCTATGTATTTATCACCAGGATTTGCGAATGAACTCCTGCATATCTATCATGCAGTAAATATCGAAAAAGTGGAACAGCCTCTCGCACAAGATGAGGACGAAGTATTGGAACTTTATGCGTTGACTTTAGCAGAAGCAAAACAAGCGATGTCAGATCAAGTCATTTGCGATGCAAAAACGATTTATGCGATTCAATACTGGGAATCAATGAACAAAGGAAAGTAGAGGGATCGATTGATGGTCAAAGGACCGCTAGTCACACGTAGCGAAATCCGTAAACGACAGCAAGAACAAGCACAAGAATCATTAAAAAAACAAAGAAAAGCGGAAGCTACGTACAAACAAGAAGAAAAAAAGATCGCGAGTTTTTATCGTAAAGAACAAAAGAAAAATAAGCCAATCACGAAAACAAGAGCAGGCGAACGAGAAAAAACACGTAAATGGAATGCTGTTTTGATGAAAGGCTTGGTTATAGTCATTTTATTGTTAGCCATCGTTTTTCTGGCAGTTGCATTTATATAGAAAGAAGGAACAACTAAATGAAAATTGGAATCATCGGAGCAATGGAAGAAGAAGTAAAAATTTTAAGAGAGCAACTAGGACAACCCTTATCATGGGAAAGAGCAGGCGCTCTGTTTATCTCAGGCTCATTAGGCAACCATGAAGTCATCGTTGTACGTTCAGGTATCGGGAAAGTCTTAGCATCGATCACAACAAGCTTATTGATCCAACAATATGGTGTAAACATGGTCATCAATACAGGATCAGCTGGTGGCATTGGTGAAGGTCTACGTGTAGGGGATGTAGTGATCTCTGACAAAGTTGCCTATTTTGATGCAGATGTTACAGGGTTCGGTTACAAGCCAGGACAATTACCAGGTATGCCTCTTTATTATGAAGCAAGCACGTATTTACGTTCAGAAATGAAAAGAGCCGCAGAAGCAACCAACTTGAATGTAAAAGAAGGCTTGATCGTCACAGGAGATACATTTGTTGATTCGCCAGTCAAAGTCCAAGAGATCTTAGGCAATTTCCCTGAAGCACTTGCTTGTGAGATGGAAGGGGCTGCAGTCGGTCAAACGGCACAACAATTCAATATTCCTTTCTTGATCGTGCGAGCAATGAGTGATACTGCGGACCATTCAGCGACACAAAGCTTTGACGAATTCATCGAAGAAGCAGGGAAACGTTCAGCTGAAATGGTGATTGAATTTGTCAAACATCTTGTATAAGGAGTGAACCGAATGAAAGCATTGATTTCGATTGATTACACCTATGATTTTGTGGCAGACGATGGGAAATTGACGACTGGAAAGAGCGGTCAGGCAATTGAACCAGCTTTAACGAAGTATACAAAAAAGTTTATTGATGAGAAAGAATTTGTCGTATTTGCGATCGATGCACATGATCCCGAAGATGCTTTTCATCCGGAAAACCAATTGTTTCCACCACATAATGTAGTCGGAACGAGTGGCCGCGATCTGTATGGTTTATTGCAAGAGATTTATGCGGAACATCAAACACAAGCCAATGTTTATTGGATCGATAAACGTCACTATTCTGCATTCAGTGGAACAGATCTTGACATTCGTTTACGGGAACGTGGGATTACAGAGATTTATTTGACAGGTGTTTGTACAGATATCTGTGTCTTGCATACAGCAGTCGATGCCTATAACCTAGGCTATCAATTATTTATTTACGAAGATGCAGTTGCCAGCTTTGATCCAATCGGACATGACTGGGCATTGAAACATTTTCAAACAGCCCTTGGTGCGGAGATCATTAAGGGATAAAAAGAGTGAATAAAGTGGATAAAGGCGTTTATATCGTACTTTATCCACTATTTCTATTGGTCATTAACTGAAACAAAGAGAAATAGATACATACAAATTGATCAATGGGGTGTGCATAAAGTCGTTTCTACGTGAAGGGAAGGAATCGGTATGAGAAAAGGGAAAGCAAATTTGGGTTTTTTAGGTTTACTGGGAATTTTAGGGTTTTTAGGATATTTGCCAAATCTCTCAGGGTTATTTTCGCTCTTTGCATTATTTTCTTTGTTTGGCTTTTTTTTGGATAACAAAAAATGGGGAAGGTTTGAAAGATTTTTTTACGAAAGAAAGGTTTTAACCAGAAGTATCTTACTGAAAATTATAATTTTTTCACTGTTATTAGCATATATTCTAACTATAAAACTGGGAGAGTTACAAGCGTTCGTCACTATATTTATTAGTATGTTTTTTTCTCTGTTAATTGTTTTAAATTCATATCTGAGCAGAGACTAGTAGGAGTAGTGTCTGCTGATCGGTGAAGAAAGTGTAAAATCATACATAAATTCAAATTAAAAATATCAAAAAGAAATATGAAATAAGCTGAAAAAGGCTCTTCGACAAGTAGTGTTTCTATTTCTACCATTAAGGGGAGTAGAAATGAATCTGGCGACTGAACCCGTCAGCAGTACTTGCAAGTTTGGTAGTAGGTTGTGATTAAGAATATTCCTTTGAATACCATAAGTTAAATAATTGTTATTTGCGAAACTTTTAGAGTATTAATGATAATAAAAGCCAGCTTTGAAATATACTAATCTTGTAGTAGAAATAGATTTGTTTGCATTCTTTACTGCTCTCTCATTTGGGGAAGTAGTTTCTTCTTGAGGTATTTTTGGAATAACTACAAAAGGTTTTAGTACTGAAGATGCTATTGCTAGAGGATTGGACACAAGTGGAAATGGTTGGATTGGATGATAGGTTGGTGAACCAAGCAATGTTTCACAGACTGTTTATTACGTAAGGTACATGAAATAAAACAATGTAAGTAAGGTGAAATAATGAAACAACTGGATTCCCGATATATCGTGGGTGTATTTCTTTTATTGTTTGTTTTAAGAGGAATCTTAGAATTTATTTGGAAAGGAAATTATTCATTTACTCTCGATGAAATTTATTTTAGAGTCCCGATTGTTGTTGGTGTTGTGATTGGATTGGATTGGTACCAATTCATAAAGGCTGGGGTACATTTAAATCTCTTTTTTTCATCTTTTTGAGTGATTATTTACTGAAAAAATCATTTGATCTTTTAGGATTAGAAAAAATAACTTTTACACTAGTACCTTATCTTATTATCTTAGGAGTCCTTTTAATTATTTTTTTTTGCTAGATTGATTATAAAAAACAAAAAAGGGGTTTCCCTACACTAAAAGAAGATCAGATAAAAAGGGGTTGTGACAGAAGTGTTCAGCCTTATTTTCGAAGAGGTTAATTCTGTTCCTACCCTTAGGTGGTGGAAGGGTACTAATGTATCACTCCTTTTTTGGTGTTTATTTATTAATGAGGAATGGAAGAATATAACAAATAAGAAGAATCGGTAATTTTCCATTATTTTCAGATTCAGACTTCTGTTTGTGGTTGATAGGAGAAGTGAGTGCAAGTTTCTAAGCTCACTTCAGCTGATTAAGTAGGAGATTATCTATAAAAATGAGCTAAATATAACAGAGCTTTTTTCGATTGGAGAAATGCACAAACTTTTGAAAATAGAGGTGGGTGGAAAAAACCAGGAAACCCACCTGAAAAACTGAACACCGCTGAAAGTCAGTTAAGTCAAATTGTGGGAGTAACCACCACTCGAGAATCAGAGTCAAAGATTGGTATAGAGATAAAATGAAAAAAGACTGTTTATCGAAGAAATCACTGTAAATAATATGATATAATTTTGAGGTAGAGAAGTGAAAAGATGGTGGCTAATCTCTTGAAAAAGGGGTGATGCCTATGGTTCATAGCTTTATCCCTAGAAGGGGGTAGGCAAGTGTCAAGTTTTGAAGCAATGCAACTGATGATCGCTTTTGCGACATTAGTTTTGCTGATTATTGCCGATAAAGACCAAAAAAAGTAACCATCTAATCCACTTTGGCGAGTAATTAGATGGTTAGAATATCAAACTAATAAAAGCTGCCGTCTTTTTAACGGTTCTACAAATGAGCTATGTTAGCGCATAGCTCATTTTGTTAATCATAGTATAGCAAAATAATTTTACCCTTGCAAATATGAAATAGACAAGTGTCGATTTTTTGAAGCAATGCAACTGATGATCGCTTTCGCAATGTTAGTTTTGCTGATTATTAACTATAAGACGTTAATACAATGAAATATAACTTTAAAAATAAGAGTATAAAGCAAACATTTTGGTGTGTCTGCTCTATACTCTTTTGACTTGTTATTTAACTAAGGTTAGCTTTTGGAACATCGTTTATTTGAATTTAAATCAGAAACAAAAATGAATTTGCAAATGAATTTATTTTTTTGCCCCATACGCCTAGTTTGTTAGGGAATTATTTACCAAATATGCACACGTTCTTCAGGTGCTAGATACATCGGATCTTCTTCAGTGATCGCAAATGTTTCATAAAACTCTGCTAAGTTTTGTGGCTGGATATTCGCCCGAAGTTTCGCAGGTGCATGAACATCGATTTGTAAAAGTAATTGTTGGTATTCTTTTTTCGCTTTTGTACGCCAGATTGTCGCCCAATTCATGAAGAAATCGGCTGCTGAATAATCGTCTTCTGTCATTGCAGCTTCTAGTGCGCAACTTAATCCGCCAGCATCTGCAATATTTTCAGAAACGGTTAGTTTTCCATTGACTGTGCCATCAGCAAAAGGTACACCGTCAAACTGTTCGATCATGGCTTGCGCTTTTTCTTGGAAATGAGCGAAGTCTTCTTCTGTCCACCAGTTATTCAAGTTACCGAACTCATCAAATTTCGCCCCGTTGTTGTCAAACGCATGGGAAATCTCATGGGCAATGACTGCACCGATTCCGCCGAAGTTTGCCGAGCTAGATTGTTCCAAACTATAAAATGGTGCTTGTAAAATCGCAGCTGGGAAAACGATCACGTTTCGGAATGGATGATAGTACGCATTGACTGTATCCGCGCTCATTTCCCATTCATCACGATCAACAGGCTTGTTCCATTTACTGAAACGGTCTTTTAGGGTTAGATGACTAAAGTTCAACGCATTTGAAAGCAAGGTTCCACCTTCATTTGCGGGAACTGTTTGGAACGCATCGAACAAGGCAGGGATTTTATCAGGGTAACCGACTTGGATGCCTAATTTGTTCAATTTCACAATTGCTTTTTCTCGTGTCGCATCACTTAACCATTCATTCGTTTCGAGTCGTTTTTGGTAAACATTGATCATTTTCTTGACCATTTTTTCGACATCTTTTTTCGCTGCTTCGCCAAAATACTTGTTACCGTAGTAATCGCCCAACACATGATCAAACTGTCCAGAAGCAAGGTAGTAAGCTGCTTTCTTTTGTGGCATTGCTTCATCGGTTCCTGATAAAGTCCGAGAGAAGATCCCACTGACTTGACGGAAATCTTCAGATAGATAACTGCTTAGTGAACGCACCGTTTTTACGATCATCCAGCTTTTAAGTAGTCGGAAATGTGGTGTCGTCAAAAGTTCAGCTAAATGTTCAAAGTAGACAGGGTCAGTAACGATCACTTGGTCTGGACGTGTGCCGATCAAGCCAGTAGTCAAGGTAGTTAAGTCAAGAGCATCGGTATATGCCGTAAATTCATTAAAGGCACGTGGATTGTACATTTGGCTATAATCTGCATTTTCTTCCGCGCTTTTAACATGGGGCGCAATCAATTTATCGAATTGGATCGCTTGTTCGACGATTGCTTCTGCCTGACTTCTTTCTCTGCCTGTCATTTCTAAAAGTTGGACCATCATATCAAAAAAGACGGACAATAATTGAGCACCATTTGGATGTTCTGCTTCATAATAAGTTTTATCTGGTAAAAATAAAGAGGGTGGTGAAGCGAAAAAGGCATTGACTTGCGCATTTTTCATATCTGCATCCACATCTAAGACAACAGGCAACGGTAAGCTGTCCAATGTCCATTCGGGAAATTGCTGATTTAATTCGTCAAAGGAAGTGAGTTGCTCGATTCTTTCGAGGATTGGTTGTAAAGGTGTAGCACCTAATTGATCTCTATATTCATAATCATTTGCTAGTTGATAATATGCAAGGAAGTGACGCATTTTATCAGATGTAACTTTTGTTGGATCAGCTAACATCTCATCTGTATCTCGCATCATTAGTTGATCAATGCCATCAACTAAATCCTGAAACCCACCAGTTGCTGGCTTATCGGCAGGAATTGTTGCTGTTTTTAACCATTCTTCATTTACTGCTTCAAAAAAATCTTGTTTCAAACGTTCTTGGTTCATTGAATCATCGCTCCTTTTTAGTTCCGTGTGCCCATTATCTAACAAAAAAGCAGAATAAACAAATGGAATGTAAAATCTATTTCAAAGCGACAAATTTTGTAATCGGTTTCTTTTGTAAGCAAGCTCTAAAAATCATTTTACATACGAATCAGGAAAAATGTTCAAAACGCGCAATCAACCATTAGTCGATCTGATTTATTTTTTTAGGACTATCCCTTATAATGTAGGTGGAGGTGATTGATTCTGAGTAAAGTAAGTGGGAAATGGCAAGAAATCACGCTCGATGGCAAAACAGAGCGAATCAGTGAGTTTCGTCTGCTAAAGAGAAGACGGGAGAACGAATACTATTTAGCAGTGATTTTTGAAAATGAGAGTTATTTGATCGTTGATCCTCATGGAAAACCAGTCGAATTTATTACAGCGGTAAACGCCTATTCAACAAGCATTGCAACATCCACTATGTGGCAAGAAGCCAGTATAAATGCAGAAGGAATTGACGATGAGCTGATCGATAAACTTCTGGCAAAGTGGGCGCAACAAGCGCCAACGACTTATTTAGTTGATTGTTGGGTAGGCTTGCCAGAGCAACGTTTCTTGACTTATAAAAAGTGGCGAACAACGTCTGGTTATCTTTGTGGCACTTATGCGGCAGCAGTGTTACTTGCCTACTATCAAGATTATCGTATGCCGAATCTGATTCCTTCAGATATTCGCCGAAAAGATTCCCGCGATGCGAAAGAATTGATCCAAAAACTGCGTAAAACGATCCAACCTTTAGGCTTGCCCACTGTACCTATCCAAGTAAGTACAGGGATCTCAGCCTTTTTTAGAACACAACAACAACCGATTTATGCCAGAAGTACAGTAGTCGGTTCTTGGCAACGAGCAACAAAGCGGATTCGCGAAGGAAAACCTGTGATGATCGGTATTTTAAGATTGCTAGGCAGTACCTACGGCAATCATTGGGTCACTGCTTATGCTTACTATGAATCAGCTTCTGGTGAGCGTTATTATAAAGTCCATGATAATTGGGGAAACACAAATAAAGTGATTCCTGCAAGTTGGGGAAATGGAACAGCCTCACTTCCTTGATTATTTTCAGAAAATACCAGAAATACGGAACGAAATATGTTAAACTATCGAAGAATAGAGAAGTTTGGGAGGATGTCATGAGTAAAAAGTATCAGGACGACACGTTGAAAATCTTTAGTTTGAATGGGAATCGACCGTTAGCAGAAAAAATCGCCAAAGTATTTGGAACAGAGTTAGGGAAAAGTGTAGTCAAACAATTTAGTGATGGAGAAATTTCAATCAACATTGAAGAAAGTATCCGTGGCGACCATGTCTACATCGTTCAATCGACGAATGCACCAGTCAATGATTACTACATGGAATTATTGATCATGATCGATGCGATGAAACGTGCAAGTGCCAAAACGATCAATGTGGTGTTGCCTTATTATGGTTATGCGAGACAAGACCGTACAGCGAAGCCCCATGAACCAATTACAGCAAAATTGATTGCGAACATGCTTGAAGAAGCAGGAGCGACTCGTGTATTGACCTTAGATCTGCATACGGTGCAAGTACAAGGATTCTTTGATATTCCAGTAGATAACTTATTTACAATGCCATTATTTGCGCATTATTACCGTGAACTTGGTCTGGTCGGCGATGACATTGTCGTTGTTTCACCAAAGAACAGTGGTGTCCAACGCGCGCGTAGCTTATCAGAGTACTTGAATAGTACGTTAGCGATCGTTGATCATGCGGACGAAGAAGTCGAAGGGACAGCAGCAAGTTACGTGATCGGGAATGTTCAAGGAAAAACGTGTATCCTGGTTGATGATATTTTAAATACTGGATTGACATTCGCTCGAGCAGCCAAAGTCTTGAAAGAAAATGGCGCCAAAGATATCTATGTTTGTGCTTCCCATGGCTTGTTGTCAGAGCCTGCAAAAGAGATCTTGGACGAAGCACCAATCAAAGATATCTGTATCACTGATTCTGTGTATACACCAGAAGACCGTCACCCAGAAAAATTGACGATCGTCACTTGTTCAAACTTGATGGGTGAAGCCGTCAAGCGTATCCATGAAAACACGCCAATGAGCCCACTGTTCCGTTTGGAAGAGAAGAGCTTTAGATAAAAATGAAACACCATAAAATGACGGAATTTAGGTCATTTTATGGTGTTTTTTGCTAGGAACTTGGACATATCTACTAAAAAATCCTCTTTTTGCCTAAGTTTATTTTTGGTAACTGGCTATTTCTATGCTAGAATGTGCCTAGTTCTATTTGAAAGGGATGAATACATTGGGCAATATTTATTTAGATCATGCAGCGACGACGCCGATGCATCCGTTGGTAATCAAAGAAATGATGGATATCATGGAAGGGACATTTGGCAATCCTTCGAGCATTCATGGATTTGGTCGGATGGCTCATGAAAAATTAGAAAATGCTAGACAAATCGTGGCAGATAGTTTGCACGCCCGCCCGCATGAGATTATTTTTAACAGTGGCGGAACGGAAGGTGATAATACTGCGATTCTTGAAACAGCATTCTCACGTCAAAATGAAGGGAAACATCTAATCACTACAGTTATTGAACATCCAGCAGTCTTGAATACGATGAAGTATCTTGAAAACAAGGGTTTTGAGGTTACATATCTACCAGTTGACCAAAAAGGAAATATCTCGATCGCTGACTTCCGCTCGGCTTTAAGAGAAGACACGATTCTAGTCTCGATCATGTACGGGAACAATGAAATCGGTAATTTATTACCAATCAAAGAAATCGGTGAAATTTTACGAGAACATCCAGCCTATTTCCATACGGATGCTGTTCAAGCTTATGGTAATCAAACGATTCATCCTCAAGAGTTAGGAATCGATCTTTTGAGCATATCTGGTCATAAAATCAATGGACCGAAAGGAATCGGTTTTTTATATAAAAGAGATGGCGTAAATATCCCACCTTTGCTTTTAGGGGGAGAACAAGAAGAAAAACGCCGTGCCGGTACAGAAAACTTAGCGGGGATCTGTGGATTAGCGAAAGCGGTAGAAATATTAACACTTGAAGAAAGAGAAGCACGTAATAAAAAATACTTGGACTTCCAACAACTGATTTTAGATAAATTGACAGAAAATGAGATTGAATATGCAATCAATGGGGATTTGACGAATAAATTACCTCATGTACTGAATTTACGTATTCCAGGGATCGTCAACGATCTATTGTTGATGAAATTGGATCTACAAGGCTTTGCGATCTCGATCGGTTCGGCATGTACTGCTGGAAATATCGAACCTTCTCATGTACTAGAAGCCATGTATGGAAAAGGAACACCATTCTTGAAAGAATCCATCCGCATCAGTTTTGGCTATGGGAATACAGAAGAAGAAGTCCAACGATTTGCTGATGGTTTAGTCAAAGCAATCTAAGCGCTAAAAAACCTAGTAAAACGAGTTAGAAACTTTTATAATAAAGAGGAAACTAAACTTACTGAGGTGAAAAAGATGGCATTTGAACAAACAGCGTCCGTACTCGGTTCTCCAGTTAGCTACCGTTTACATCCAGATGCAAAAAGATACACATTACGCGACAATGGCTTTACAGAAACAAATGGCGGGAACTATCAATTGATACGTCCGCTTGATGCAACACCACAAAGCAAAGAGGGTTTTAAATTAAAAATCACGGTTGCAAAAGACATCAAGACAATGAAGATGTCGATCACGACAGCCAATGGCTTGCGTGCAGTCGATATTTTTAAAGATCCAAAGCAAAAAATGAGTCAAGATAAGTTTTATTTCTTGATGGATAGCATGATCAGTCGTGGACTATTTGAAAAAGTAGAAGGCTAAGTACTCATGTGAAACAATAAAGAAAAACAAAAAAGTACCTAAACACTAGAAAAACAAGTGCATGTATCGTCTTCATGTGACAGCGAGCATGCGTAACTGTCCTTCCTAGCGCTTGGGTACTTTTTTATTTATCGGTCAATGATCATTCAACTTTTGACCATTCATCTAATGTTTTTCCTTGGGCATCTTTTAGTTCTAACCAACTATTTGTTCCGCCATAATACAGTAATAGGCTAGCTTCATTCACACTTTTGACGATGATGTCCTCCACAACTTTCCCATCTTTGATCTGCTCTTGGTAGTCAGCCCGCATCTTATCTCCATATTTCGCGGCATAACTAACCGAACCATCTTTATTCAAAGGGGCATCAAGTAATAACGTAGCGCCAGCTTTGATCAACATCTCATTGCGACTGATCCAGTAAAGTGTTGCCTTGCTACCACGAAATTCCACAGTAAAAGGAATCTCGCTGATTTGTTTCGTCCACCGATGACGCGCTTTGGCAGGTTTCTTTTTCGTTGCAGCAAGCGGAGCAAATCCGTAGCCAAACGTTGATAACACAGTCATTACTTTTTCGATCGTCGGGGCTAATTTTTTGGTTGCTTCAACTGGGATTTTTTCTTTGAAATCTTTGTCTTTTTCTAATGTTAGACCAGCTTCGGTGGCTTGATTATTCATTAGATACATAAAATAATCTGCTTCAAGATCCCATGGTAAATGGATAGTGATGACTTGGTCAAAGGATTTTGGGCGGATCTTTGTACCAATTGCCAGACACTTTTTGTCTAAGTAATAAAGATAAAAGGAATTTTCTATTTCTTTTACTGGCTTTGAACAAATAGAGAGTTGGATTTGTTCTTCCTCTAATTGGATCTGTGTTTCAGAAGCAGTGATCGTTGTGTGAAAACTAACCTTAGTCATAGGTGTATCCTCCCGTTTTTTTCTACAGTGTACCATGTTTTTCAAGCAATAATAAAATAATCATAATTATAAAAAAATATAAGACAAATGAATGGTAAAATACAGAAAGAATACAAAATTAGGAGGCGTTATGCAGAAATACTGGAAAAAGAATATTAATTTATTTTTGATGGGACAATTTTTATCAGGAATCACAAGTATGGTTGTTCAATATGCTATTATTTGGTATTTGACGCAAGAAACAGGTTCTGCGACTATTTTAAGTTTTGCCACATTATTAGGAATGCTGCCGATGGTTCTATTAAGTCCATTTGTTGGGCCACTGATCGATCGCTGGGATAAGAAAAAATTATTGATTTATACGGATATCATTGTTGCGATCTTTGCACTTATTTTATCCATTGTAGGAACAGTGATGTCGACCTTTCCGCTCTGGTTAGTGTTTGTCTCTTTATTTATTCGTTCGGTCGCACAGACATTCCAAATGCCGACGATCCAATCAATTTTACCAACAATGGTTCCAGAAGAAGAATTAACAAGGATCAATGGGCGATTGGGTATGGTGCAATCAGCGAATTATATCGTTGCTCCTGGATTAGGTGCTTTTTTATTTGCTGCGGTACCAATGAATGCTTTGATTCTTTTGGATGTATTAGGTGCCATTCTTGGTGTAGGATTGTTGATTCTTGTGGTAATTCCCAAGATGGACATCCAAGGAGAAACGGTTCATTTGTTAGCGGATACTAAATTTGGAGTAAAGAAACTATATGAGAAGCGAGGGTTATGGCATATCATGCTCAATGGGGCAGTTTTCATGCTGTTGTTCATGCCTGCCGCAAGCTTATATCCACTGATGACCATGGGTTATTTTAATGGCACAGTTGGACAAGCGGGATTGATCGAAGTCATTTACGCCGTTGGGATGTTAGTCGGAGGCGCAGTCATTGGTTTTTCTGGTCATTTTAAGAATCGAATGCAGCTAGTGATCATCTCTTATATCGTTTTAGGGGTATCCGTCACAGCAAGTGGTTTATTGCCAGCAACCTCACAAGGATTTATTTACTTTGTTCTGTTGAATGCCATTGCCGGTTTGGCTACGCCTTACTACAATACATTAGTCATGGCGATGATCCAACAAAGTTTTGAGCCAAGCATTTTAGGAAGGGTGTTGGGTGTGTTCAATTCACTGATGTCTCTGTCTGGTCCAATCGGTTTGATCTTTGCTGGACCACTAGCAGATGCTCTTGGCGTGGAGAAATTGTTTGTGATTGCTGGTGTCGGTACATTACTTTGCGCAATTGCACTGTACCTGGTTCCTTCAGCCAGAAACTACGATTTAGAATTACAAAGTAAACATAGCTAAGACAAAGCAATAAATTTCTTTTTTAAAGATAGGCATTGATTGCCTATTTTTTTGTTTTCACATACGATATTTATAAAGGAGAGTGAGCTTAGATGAATTATTTTATCAGTGATATGCATTTTTTCCATGAACGGTTGCTCGGTAATAGTGATTTTTCGCCACGACCATTTAAAAATATTGCCCACATGCACCATCAATTAATCACTAGTTGGAATGCAGTCGTAAAGGAATCCGACCATGTTTATCATCTAGGGGACCTCGCGATGCACCCTAAGTATGAAAAAGGTAGCGCAGAAATTCTTTCCTTAGTCAAAGAACTGAATGGCACGATCCACTTTATCAAAGGGAATCATGACAGTCGGGCCTTTTTCAACTACTTGGAACAACATGATCCGTGGAAAAAGGAAGGAAAGCAAAAGTTTCACTTTTATGATGTAGGTGTCATCATAAAATTCAATCACCAACAATACTATTTGACCCATTATCCATTGTTGCTCGGAGGCAATGATAAAATACGCAATCTTCATGGACATATCCATCACTACAGCGTACCCATCGGCAACGACGTCAATGTAGGCGTAGATGCTCCAGAGCGAGAATTATTAAAAACAAAACGCCCGTTTGGCACGCCACTTTCGGAAGCAGAGATTGAAGAAATCTATGAAGCAAAGTTTCAAGAGCTACAAAAAATTCAACGCTAAACATCGCTCGATAATTTTAAACCGTTAGTTATTTTTAAATTATTCTTAATTAAAGAATAGTTTAGATAATAAGCGGTTTTTGTTTAAATTTAAATCCATTTTTTACCTAGATTTTAAGTTATTATAAATCCATATCAAATAGAGAGGTGATGACATATGATCAAAAAATTGAGTGTAAGTTTAGCTTCAGTTGGCCTATTCAGTGCATTTGCTTTTGGTGCTGTTCCTACCTTTGCTGACACATCGCAAGGAACAGAACAAGTCGGTGAAGAAGTAGAAACAAAAGAAGAACTATTAAAAATGTTGCAAGAAGAATACGGCACAGAAGACAGATTTTATCTTGAATTTGAGGATGATGAATACAAAGAAGAAATCAATCCAGTAACTGGAATGGCTAGAACCACTAATAAAAAAACAGGGGAAACGGAAGAATATGAAGCATTCGGGGAATTTGAATTATTTACAAAAGAAGAATTTCTAAAATCACTACAAGAAGAATACGGGACAGAGGACAAATTCTTTTTAGAGTATGAAGATGATCAAACGAAAGAAGAAATCAATCCGATTACTGGAATGGCTCGAATAACAGATAAGGAAAAGGGGACGATTGAAGAGTACGATGCGTTCAAAGCACTTGAAACAGTCACAAATGACAAACTGCTTCAAACATTGCAAGAAGAATATGGTACAGAAAATCGGTTTTATCTAGTCTATGAAGATGAAGAGATCAAAGAAGAGATTAATCCTGTAACAGGAATGAGTCGACTGACTGATAAAGAATCCGGTGAAGTCGATGAACTCTCCCTCATCGAAGAGACAGAAGTTGCTGGATCAAAAGAATAACCATTAGGAAAAGTAGGTGAGAAGAAGGTGGGGGATGGATTACCTCAAGAAATAAGGCGACAGCTACAAAAATTGTTTTCAAATTTTTGTAGCTGTCGCTTTTCTGATGAGGTTACCTATGTTTCCAACGCATATGCGGTTTTAAGGTGTGAGACAAAAGGAAATGTTACTTTTGTCTCACACCTGTTTTATTTTCGACATTCATCTAGATACTAGGTGGAAAAAGTGTAGAGTTCATTTGTTCAATCCTTGTTAACAACTTTATAGATTCATCAGACATAAAATCCAAGGAGCTATTGAAAGTTTAAATAATACAATTGACGAGTTTTCCTTGATTATTCAATCCTTTACCAACAGTGGCTGTCCCATCATTCAAACGTTTAAGATCATTCGTGATATTTGTTGAGTAGACGATAAGGACCTCTTCTTTTGTATATTGATTCAACCAGTCGATCGCGTAATCCACAGATTGGTTGACGCCGATATGATAGTAATAATTTTGGTAAATCGTTTTGGCTTCATCGGTCATTGTAAAATCATGGTTCAGTCCATACCCGTTTCTCTGAGAAGCAGGCGTAGTGAAAGAGCCATGGAATCGTAGATAAGTAGCGGAACGATAGGTACCATTTTCTAGCTTGATCAAGGCATGGAAGTTATTAAAGAAGTAATACCAAGTCGGACGGTTCTTCGTGTAGGATACATCATAATTCAATGGATTCGGATAGGCCAGATCATAATTTTCATAGACACTTAAATTCTCCGTGTAATCAAATTTTCTTTGAGTAAATGCTGGAGGAGTATGTACTACTTGACTAACTAAATAGCCATATGAAGGATGTGCTTTTTGATCGATTTTTGAATAAGTCGGATTATAGCGTAAGTGATTACTATCCGTCGTGATATCTTTTGAGTAAACAATATCAAAGCTACACTGAGTATAGCGATTGATCCAATTCATCACGTAATTTGGGATATCCGCAAGTTCAATACCATTAGGTACAACAGGGATATTTTTATCTGCGTATTTTTGCTTCGCTTCATCAGTCAAAGCGAAATTGGTGAATAAATCTAATTGTGCAACAACATTTCCATTGGCGTTCCGACCGAGTGTAAGTGATTTATTGGTGTAGGGACGTTGGTTGTTTTGGTCGATGGCTAAGAAATGATAGTCGTTTTCAAGGTAATAAAGGTTAGAATTCGGGCTGAAAACAAAATCTTCACCTTGAAGCGGCGCACCTTCCCCTGACCAAGTAATATTTTTTATATAATCGATGTGTTCGGGAAACGAAGGACTGATTTTTTCCAGTTTATCGGAGCGTTTTATATCATTAGGCGTAATCGTTGGTGATTCGAATAGGTCATCTTTTGACTCGATGTCGATTCCATGGAAATTTGGGTCATCTCCAGGCGTCAGGTCATCAATGCTGCCATCAGGTGTAGCGTTCATATATGCAGCCCATACGAGCATGGAACAGTACCAACTTTGTCTGCTAAAAGTACGATCCCGATGTCCGATTATATCTAATGCAGAATATTTTTTTCCTAATTGACTTTTCATAAATAAAACAGCAGCTTGTTTTTGTAAAACAGTTGCTTCAGGGACTCTTAAGATAGAGGCATTGGTATAATCAAAACGCTCGTCATCTAATACGCCGTAGACAACGCCATCACTTTTGGCGCCGAAGTTTCCTTTTGTCGCTTCAATTGTTCGAATATATGTAAAGGTTTCTTCTTTTCCGTTGATCATATGAGTTTCTTCAACAATATCATCGACAATCATGACATGATGCAGATATCTGATGACCATATCAGCTCTGTTTACCTCAAAAATAACATCTCCAGGCTGGACCGTATTTAACAAGTCATAAGTACCATATTCCGGCTTCTTTTCAAAAGTAATATTATCTAAAGAATTGCCAATATTGAAAGACCATAGTGGTGGGATTTTCGCTAACCATTCTGCTTCCTCGGTTAAATACGTGTCATTGACGGAATGTGCATATTCTTTTAATTGATCCTCATCTAAATAAGGTGTCTGGTTGTAGTAACCAGCTGAAAATTCCTCAAATGTCTGCTCGAAGGAAGCGTATTCATTTTTGAAAAATTCATAATAATCCTCTAAAGACTGATAAGAGTCCGCTTCGGCATGTACCTGCATATTTGAGAATTGAAGTGAAACGATTAATAAAAAAGTTGTGAAAAAAAGTTTGAGCTTCATGATATTTCCTCCTTAATTTTATGATAAAATAATAACATACAAATATTTATAAAAGCACCTATTTTTTTGATTTTATATGTTTTTTTATATGAATTTATGGAAAAGCTTTTATCTAATTATGTTTATCATTAAAAGTTAATGTGAAGAATTTTCCATTATTTCTCTGCAAGTTAATTAATTCATTTTAAAGTTATTTTAACTTTTATTTTAAATAACGATTTATTGGTTTTTGATTGTTAGATGTATAATTTTTCTATTAATCCAAAAATAGCTTTGATTATTTTAAATGAAGCGAAGAAAGGAGTAGCTTATGAATGGGTACAAAATCGGCTTGTGTACGTCAATGTCCTTATCTATTCTGTGTATTATTGGTTCGCTGGTTGATGGACGTGGACTAATTGGATTATTGTTAGTTTTTTTAACAATTATTCCAGGATTTTTTGGGATCTATTTTACAACTAAAATCACTATGGATAAGCTTCTGAAATCTTTTTTGTTCATCGTAAATTATTTATTCGCAACGCATCTTCATATCAGATATTTCATCCAGTTTTTAACGAGGGTTCTATAGGTTGTCAGAGATCAACGAATAAAAATCAGCTGAATCAGCGAATAGCGTTACCTAAAATTTTTAGAAGAAAGGAAGATTAGATGAACGGTTATAAAATCGGGTTAATTGTTTCTATGATTTTATCGATCTTATGTTTATTGGGAATACTCATAGATTATAGAGGGTATGTTGGTTTTATTTTGTCATTTGTAATCATAATTCCTGGCTTTTTGGGAATTTATTTTACTACAAAAACTACCATGAAAAAGTACATAGAGTGGACTCTGTTAGTCGTGAATTATTTATTTGCGACTACGCTCATCGGATGGGACGTTGTCCATGTTTTCTTACGATTTTTTTATAAATAAAAAGGACCAGACGTATCAATAAAGATATTGAAAGCAGGAGAAAAAAATGATTCAAAATAAAAAATACTGGATTTTGTCGTTTGTATTATTGATACTTTCATGTCTACTTGCTAGACATTATTTTTTATCCTATAGACTATATCCACTTGTATATCAAAGGATTATTGTCTACGGTTGTTGGATACTAAGCGGATTTAGTTTATTTTTTTGTCGGGCGATCAGTAATAAATTTCTGAAACGTATTGTCATTAGCATCAACATTTTCTGTATTTATGGTTGGTGGTTTATATATGATTTTTGAAAATACAGATATTCATAAATTTAAAAGGAGAATAAGATGACGAATAACCAATTCAGATTATCTATAGCAATGTTTTTTTCGATGAGTTGCTTTGTTGGAGGAATCATTTCCGGAGAGAGTGCTCTACGGATTATTTTGTTTTTCATGATGACTTTTCCAAGTCTGCTAGGACTTTATTTTTCCACTAAAGCGGAACTTCGACAGTATAAATGGTTGCTTATTTCTTTGAATTACTTTTTTGCTACGTATATTGTTATTGGGCAATTCATTGAATGGTTTATTAGAAAGTTTATCCAAATGAGTTAAGACTATTTACGAGGAGGAATAGGAATGTTAACCAAGAAAAATTATTTAGAATTTATTCTTTCAATTGTTTTATTGGCAATCTCTATTCTTTTATTTTTATTCTATGCCTATCCGTATTCTAAATTGCAATATGAAATCAGAATATTCATCATGACGGTTTGTTGGTTATGTAGCACTGCAAGTTTGTTTTTTTCAACGAAAATCACTTATCCATATTTGAAAAGAGGAATCATATTAGTGAATTTTTGTTGTATCTATGGTTGGTTATTTTATTTTGGTTAGTCTATGTGTGCTTGTAAAATAGTAAAAAGGAGCGTATAAATGTCTTTTCCAAAAAAATAAGTCTCGTACAAAAAAATCAGTAGTTCTATTGGTATTATCAATTTTTCTTGTATTTATTACGTGTGTCTTTGCTAGTCCCATCTTGTTTGACTCATTTAAGTATCAACCGCATCTATTTATAGTCACAATTTCGATTTGTTGGGTCATCAATGGAGGGAGTATCGTTTTTGCGTTAGGAATCGCAGATAGATACCTGAAAAGGACGTTGATTACGTTGAATTTTGTGTTTAGCTATGTCTTTTTATCTACGATTTTTCATTTTTCTTTGAATTTTTGAAGCTATTTCTGTTTTTAGTGAGAAATATTGATGTTGATAAGGAGGAGAAAGAAGTATGAAACGTGCATTGAATCTAGTCGTTTTATTTTTGTCAATACTTGCATGTGTCAGTGGTCTGTTTTATATACATATTTATTTAAGTGGAGAAATTGAGGGGATTCTTTTTGCATTAGGTTTAGGTTTTCCGGGTTTGATTGGTTTTTATTGTTCGACAAAAATAAAAAAGACGAAGTTGAAATGGCTACTGCTAGGGCTGAATTACCTTTTCGCTACTTACAGTACCGTCTTGATTATCGTAATTTATTGGTTACAAGTCTTCGGGATAGAGTTTTTTACAAGTTAGTACATTTTATTTTATGTATCAATTGAACAATTTAAAAATTAATAGAAATTATATCTAGTTGTGAGTGGATTTAAGAAAGAAGGAGTCACATATGATTATAAAACAGAATAACAAGTACTGGATTTTATCGATCATCTTTTTGTTCGCTTCTTGTTTATTTAGTAGCAGTTATTTTTCATCTTATAGAACTTTGCCTCTTGTATATCAAGGAATCATCGTTATCAGTTGTTGGTTATTGAGTGGATGTAGTTTGTTTTTTTCTACAGGAATCAACAATAAATTTATTAAGTGTATTGTTGTAGGAGCGAATATTTTTTGTATTTATGGTTGGTGGTTTATATTTTGATTTTTGAAACTACAGATATTCATAAAATTAAAAGGAGAATAAGATGACGAATAATCAATTCAGATTATTAATAGCGATGTTTTTTTCGATTTGTTGTTTTGTTGGAGAAATCGTTTATGGAGATAGTCCTCAGAGTGTCTTATTGTTTTTCATTATGACATTTCCTGGATTAGCTGGGTTTTATTATTCGATAAAAGCGAATCTTGGACGATACAAATGGATGATTGTTTCTCTGAATTATTTTTTTGCTACATTTATTATTATTGGACAATTCATTCAATTAATTGTTTTAACTTTGAACAATTAATAGAGTTAAATATTACTTGAAAGGGAGATTGAAATGAAAAGTACATACAAAAGATATTGTTCATTGATTATTTTACTCTTATCGATCAGTGTGATTACGTTCAGTATGGTTCAAGGAGGTCGCTATAGTATTGAATGGCGAGTAATATTGACATCGATTTGTTGGCTACTTAGCAGTATAAGTTTATTTTTTTCAAGGTTCATTGAAAGTAAAGCCTTAAAAAACTTAGTCATTTTTTTTGAACTTTAGTTGTATCTATGGTTGGCTGTTTTCCTTTAGTTAAGACTCTATTTACTGGTGAAATGAACAGTAACTGTACATAGAAAAAAGCACCATAACGCCACAATAAATAAAAGATGAATAGGAGATCACCATGAAATTCCATAAAATAGGATTGGGTCTTTCGATGCTGTTGTCTATCTTATTTATGATAGGGAGCTTTCTATATCGAGAAGAGCCACTTTCAAGTTTTGCATTTATCCTGTACATGGTAATTCCTGGACTTATGGGGATTTATTTTACGAACTGTCTTACGATGAGTAACTATCAGAAAGGATTTCTCTTAGTCGTAAATTATGGATTTGCGACCGCTATGAGTTTGATGCGTGTGATTGAGTTTATTTCTAGTAAGCTATGATCGGTAATCGTTGAAAAAAGGAGTGAGATGAATGATTTCGATTGAACCTAAAAGATTTAAGTTTTTTCCCTACTATTTATGTGCTTGTCAGTTTTTTTGCGATTTTTTATTTTTTACCGTATTTACCATATTTACCATATACTGGCGAGACTAAATTGATGATTTCCACGATTTGCTGGTTCTTGAGTGGGATTAGTTTATTTTTTTCGACAGGAATAAAATTCGGTTGGGTAAAAGTATTGATCATTTTGGTTAACTGGTTCTGTATCTTTGGCTGGTGGTTTTCTACTAGATAAGTATGTTTTAAAAGGAGTGAGTGGAATGTTTGTAAAAAAAAGTATGCCGAATAAATATATTTCGTTCTATCTATTGGCGCTTTGTTTTCTATTAGGAAGTTTAGTTTTTGTTTTCAAATTTTATTGGTTATTTGCAACAGTCCAATATTCTTGGTGGATCATCAGTGGAATCAGTTTGTTTTACTCAACTAGAATCCCCTCAGCATTCTTAAAAAGAGTGCTCATTGGCATTCATCTTGTTTTGATGTACGGTATTGTACTAGGAACTTTATTAGGTTTTGTCAGCTTTGGTAAGGTGGAGTATTTATTGTTCCCTGTTGCGTACGTATTAATTGTGGGCGCGCTTCATGAGTTAGAGAAAAAGAAAGCATTCTTTATCATGGGATTGATCATCCCGATGTCTATTTCTACACTCGCATTTATTTATGCTCATTATTTGATTATTTTTCAAAGTCATTCATTCGAAAGTTATTATTTGATTCCTTTACTGATGTTGATGGTGATCTCTGGCTTGATTGGATTATACGCCGCAACAAAGCTTGAAACTAGCCGGCGAAAATTTTACTTATTGTTTATCAACTATTTGTTTTCTACATATTTCAATGTTGTGCTGTTACTTTTGTTTTTGGTGAATGTAGTAAGAAACTGAATCACGAACAAAACGCCTCTCATAGCAAAGTTTTGGTATCTGAAAAGTACAGAATAGGCCAACTAAAAAACGTCGTTTTTTTAAATTGATTATTTAGGGGTGAAATTTTCAGAAAGATGACGTATAATGTAAAATACTGAAAAGTTGCGACCTTCAACTCGTAGATGTTTCAGAATCTAATTGAAATGATGGTGATACCATGACAGACAACAGCAAAACACGCGTTGTCGTTGGGATGAGTGGCGGTGTTGACTCATCTGTAACAGCACTTTTGTTAAAGGAACAAGGCTATGATGTAATCGGGATCTTTATGAAAAACTGGGATGATACCGATGAAAATGGCGTCTGTACGGCGACGGAAGATTATAAGGATGTAGCGAAAGTCGCTGCCCAAATCGGGATTCCTTATTACTCGGTCAATTTTGAAAAAGAATATTGGGACCGTGTGTTTGAATATTTCTTAGCAGAATATCGTGCAGGACGTACCCCGAACCCAGATGTAATGTGCAATAAGGAAATCAAATTTAAAGCATTCTTAGACTATGCAATGGACTTAGGAGCGGAATATGTTGCTACTGGTCACTATGCGCAAGTCACACGTGATGAAAATGGCGTGTCACATATGTTGCGTGGGATCGATAATAACAAAGACCAAACGTATTTCCTTAGCCAATTGTCACAAGAACAGTTAGCAAAAACGATGTTTCCGTTAGGCGGTATGGAAAAATCAGAAGTACGTGCGATTGCGGAACGTGCCGGTCTAGCAACGGCGAAGAAAAAAGACTCAACTGGTATCTGTTTTATCGGCGAAAAGAACTTCAAACAATTCTTAAGTAACTATTTACCAGCTAAAAAAGGCAATATGGTGACCCTTGATGGTGAAGTGAAAGGCGTACACGCTGGTTTGATGTACTACACGATCGGACAACGTCAAGGCTTAGGTATCGGCGGCGGTGGCGATTCACAAGAACCTTGGTTCGTGGTGGGGAAAGATCTTGCGACGAATACATTATATGTTGGACAAGGCTTCCACCACCCTGCATTGTATGCAACCAGTTTGGATGCAAGCGAAATCCATTTTACAACGAATGAACCAATGCCAAAAGAATTCAAATGTACAGCGAAATTCCGTTACCGTCAGCAAGATGTACCGGTAACCGTGCGCTTATTAGAAAATAATCGGGCAGAAGTCATCTTCGACGAACCCGTACGCGCAATCACACCAGGACAAGCCGTTGTTTTTTATGACGGAATGGAATGTCTAGGTGGCGGATTGATCGATCATGCGTATCAAGAAACGAAAGTTTTGCAATACGTCTAAGATAGTCTAAAAAAGCCACAGGATTTTTTGCTATTTATTGACAAAAGCATGACCATTGCTTGTTTCTTCCTGCTTATGAATCTCCTTCGTATTATGGTGAACCAGCACAAAGTTTGCAAGTACAAGTAAGGATGTGGATAAAAAGACACCACGATAACCGAAGATACTTGAAACGCTTGAACCGATCAAGGGGCCAACGACATTTCCAGTGGCTTGGAAGGATTGGTTGTAACTAAAGATTCTTCCGGCAGCTTGTGGGGGAGAGTATTTAGTGATCAATGCTTGCACGGCTGGAAGGAGGCAAGCGTCTGAGATCCCGATCAAAAATCGTAGTCCTGCAAGTTGCCATACATTCGTTACGAAAGCCATTGGGATATAGACGATCAAGGCGAAGCCTAATCCGATGGCTAAGATTCGTTCACTCCCGATCTTATCACCTAAGCGGCCGAAACGAGGAGCGGCTATCAGGGTGGCAATCCCAGGAATAGAAGCAATGATCCCGCTGACCAACGTGACGTTGCCATGTCCATGTAATAATTGCCGGATATATAAACTAATGATCGGACTGATCGAATTATTTGATGCTTGAATGATCATTGTGGTAATAAACATGCCGATGACGACATGTGGGTATTTCAGGTCACGGAAAATTTGTTTAGCAGAAACCAACTCGCTTTTTTCTACTGGCACAAATTGTTCATGGACAAAAAATAAGCTAAGTAAGAAAACGAAGAACAAAATTGTCCCGGTAATAAAGAAGGTAGGGCGATACCCAAAAGCAGAAGCAGAAAGTCCGCCAAGTAAAGGACCAAGTAATGTTCCGGTCACAGAGCCGGTCGCCAAAGTGCCAAGTACTTGTCCACTTTTTTCTCTTGGGGTACCAGTGGCGACTAAAGCTGTTGCGTTACTGATATAGCCGGAAAAAATTCCCTGCAACAGACGTAATGCGACTAATTGATACACGCTGGTTACTAGACCCATCAAGGAAATCACTACCGCCATCCCTAGAGAAGCGCGCAACAACATCATCTTTCGGCCTTTTTGATCGGCAAGTCGTCCCCACCATGGAGAAATCAAAGTAGTAACAAGGAATGTAGAGGAGAAGGTCAAGCCACTCCAAAAGTTCAATTGTGACGTACTGTAATTTCCTAACGTATCTATGTAAAGCGACATAAAAGGCATCACTAGACTAAACCCAATCCCTGCCATAAATGTACCAAACCACAAAACAACTAGGTTTTTCTCCCATGTTTCTCTTTTTCTGAATACTGTCTCTTTTACTCTTGACACCACAATTAAAGCCTTCTTTCTGAAAATTTTCATCTACAATCATTTATTATAAACTACAACGTGTAGTTTATCAATAACAAGTCTTTTTTCTCTTCGTCTTTCATGGTAAACTTAAAGGGATTGAGTTTATTCCATAAGAGGGGAAATCAAATGAAAAAACGAACGCTGTCACAAGAGAAAATCATCGACTGCTTTCGAGAATTGGCAGAAGAGATGGCTGTACAGCAAATCACTTTCCAACATTTAGCTAAGGCATTGAATATCAAATCACCGTCGCTTTATAACCACTTTAAGAATATTCGAGAAGTGAAAACGGCGTTGACTGCGAAACTTTTAACGGAGTTGAATGATCAATTACGTCGAGTGTTAGTTGGGAAAAGTAAGGGAGAAGCGATCCAAGCGTACGCGCAAACCTATCAGTCATTTGCGTTTCAAAATCAGGCAGTCTATGAACTGCTGATCAGTGTACCGCATACAAATGAAGAAATTCTATTAGAGGGAATACACGAAACGAACCAAATCATTTTACAAATATTTGACGCTTTTTCTTTGTCGAAAGAAGAAAAGGTCCATCGAAGTCGAGAACTGCGAAGTATGATCCATGGGTACCTTTCGTTACGTTTTTTAGGGTACTTTACCAATGAACCGAATGTTTCTCCAGAAGAAAGTTATGTCTGGATGATCGACGACTTTATTGCAACTTTACCAATAAAATAAAAGGCATCATTTAAATTAATTTTCTGAACATTCATAAAAAGCCCCTTTTAAGCAAAATTTCTTGCAACTTTCTTGGAAAGTGACTAATATGTTTTTAAGATGACCTGAGAAAAGGAGCGCATGTATGTATCAAGTAATTACAATGTTCGGTGATAATGAGCCTTGGTGGTTCTTTGAAGATTGGCAAGAAGATATTCAAATGGAGGAAACTTTCTCCTCTTTTGAAGAAGCGCAACAAAACTATGAAGAAAAATGGCTGGCCATTAAAGACAACTATGAGTATATCCATGCCAAAAATAATTTTCTTAGCGCTTTTTGGAATGATGGCGATGAGCGCTGGTGTGAAGAATGCGATGATGATTTGCAGCAATACAAAGGACTGGCTTTGCTGAAAGATTATCAACCGATCACTTTGGAAAGCAGAAAGGATTTTTATGAAACAACTAATTCTAGCGGAAAAGCCAAGCGTTGCGAAAGACCTAAGCAAGGTGCTTGGTGCTAATCAAAAACACAAAAACTATTACGAAGGACCCAAGGTGATCGTGACTTGGGCCCTTGGTCATTTATTAGGTCTAAAGATGCCAGAGGATCTGAATAAGGAATGGCAAAGCTGGCAGATGGAGACCTTGCCGATGATCCCTAAAAAACTAGGGATCAAACCCTTACCAAAAACTGGTCATCAATTGAAAGCCATCAAGCAATTGGCTAGTCGTAAAGATGTCTCAGAAGCAGTGATCGCCACAGATGCCGGACGTGAAGGAGAACTCGTTGCACGTTGGATCTTGGAATACGTTCACTTCAATAAGCCGGTGAAACGTTTGTGGATCTCCTCTCAAACGGACAAAGCGATCAAGACAGGTTTCAGCCAATTGAAACCAGCTAAAAGCTATGATGCGCTGTATGAGTCTGCTTTGGCCAGGGCAAAAGCAGATTGGTTGGTCGGGTTGAATGTGACACGTGCACTGACAGTAAAATATCAAGACAATTTATCAGCGGGTCGGGTACAAACCCCAACCTTAGCTTTGGTGCGTAATCAGGAAAAGAAAATCGAATCATTCCGACCACAAACGTATTTTACGATTTCATTGACAGTCGGCAATGAACAAGCAAAAATGGTCCAAAAAAACCAGTTTGCTTTGAAATCCCATGAAGAAGCCCAAGCGTTTGTTAAAACCCTTAGTCAGAGTAAGGGAACAGTAGTCAACATTGAAGAAAAAACAAAGACAGAAAAAGCTCCTCTGCCTTATGATCTCACGGAGATCCAACGAGAAGCCAACCAACGTTATGGTTATTCTGCAAAGAAAACGTTAGGACTTGTTCAAAGTTTATACGAAACGCACAAGATCGTCACCTATCCACGAACAGATAGTAAATATTTGACGAATGATATGAAAAGTACCATGAAAGAAAGACTTCAAGCCATCAGCGATTTTGCACCAGAAGTGAAAACTTATTTGAAGAATGGGGCAGTGGTTCGTCAAACGAGTGTCTTCCAAGATAGTAAAGTAACAGATCACCATGCTTTGTTACCGACGGAAAATCGTCCACGCTATGAAAAATTAAGTAACGAAGAACAAAAAATCTACCAAATGATCGTGACACGATTCTTAGGGTTATTTGCAGAACCACATAAAATCAGTCAAACGAAAATCACTGTCGTATTTGGGAACGAACAATTTGTTTTCCGCCAAAACCGGGTGTTGGAAGCTGGTTGGAAAACGTCTGCTGAAAGTCATGTGGATTCGTTTGACTGGAAAAAAGACATGCGCATCCAACCTGATTTTACGATCAAAAAGGAATTGTCGGCACCGCCAAAACCTTTGACAGAAGCAAGTCTGTTAGGTTTGATGGAAAAACACAGTTTAGGCACGCCCGCGACTCGTGCGGAGATCATTGAAAAGTTGATCAAATCCGAATTAATGGAACGCACACCGCAAGGCTTACAAGTCTCACCGAAGGGCAAGCAGTTGTTAGAACTGGTCAATCCATCACTTGTGACACCAGATTTGACTGAAAGTTGGGAAAGAGATCTAGAAGCGATCGCGCTTGGAAAAAAACAAGCCAACGTCTTTTTACAATCCATCGAAAAAGAAACGAAGCGACTTGTCCAAGAAATCAAAACAAGTAAGCAAGAATACCAAGATTTTTCGATTACCCAAAAGAAATGTCCGGATTGTGGCTCGAATCTTCGTGAGAAGAACACAAAAGATGGCAAAATCTATGTGTGTACGAATCAAGATTGTAGCTATCGTCGTCGGAAAGATCCGAAAGTCTCTAACCATCGTTGTCCACAATGTCACCGCAAAATGGAGATCATTGAAGGCAAAAATGGCGCTTACTTCCGTTGTAAATTTGACGGGACGACAGAGAAGATGCTAGAAAAAAAAGAGCAGAAGAAAAAAATGACAAAACATGAAGAACGTCGCTTGATGAAGAAATATTCTCAAGCAGAAGAACCGGAAGAAAGCCCATTAGCAGCAGCCTTAAAAGCTGCGATGAAGGATAGTTAAGTTACAAGACTTCATACCTTGGCAGATGATCCACATGAGCGAGTAGTCGTTCAAAATCTGCAAAGGGAAAAATGATGGTACTGGTGTTGCTGTTTGGATGAAAGCCCACGGTATCTTTGCGATCGATCGAGGAATCAATGACGACTTGGATCTCGTTTTCTAAATCGTTGACTAAGGCAAATGGATTGACGGTACCTGGCGGAACATGTAACAACTGTTTGACTTGGTCTCCTGACACAAACGATAATCGTTTTTCATTCAACTGTTCTGCCAATAACTTCAAGTCGGCTTGTTTTTCATCAGGTAAGACGACAAAATATATTTGTTTGCCTTTCTTTGATTTGACCAAAAGATTTTTAACTTGTGGACCTGGTAAAGTAAAAGTTAGATTTTTGACAGAAGTAATGGCTGGATGATTCACTTCTTGGTAATTGATTGCCAATAGATCAAGCAATTCATAGGCCTCTTGTTTCGTGGCATGACACATAAAAAACAATCCTCCATTCATTTTTTATTTATTTTAGCACAAAAAAGATTGACAAATAAAAATGAATCAGGTAAATTACTCATTAAGTTAAATAAAAGACATCGAAAAGAAGAGTAGCAATTAAGTGTTTGAAGAGAGTCTCTGGTTGGTGAGAAGAGGCAATAACTGATTGTGAAACACATCTTGGAGTCGATTTTCTGAACAGCCAGTAAGAAAATCCGGGAAGCCCGTTATAGCTGCGGTCGTTGTTAGACGACCAGATAAGGTTAGTTTTGCGAGAAACTAATAAAAAAAGGTGGAACCACGTATTTTGCGTCCTTTGATCTTCGGATCAAAGGACTTTTTTTGTTTTTCATGTGGTTGGAAGGGACAGCTAACAATGTACCCCTTTAAAGAAAAGAGGAGGAAAAGAAAATGAATGATTTATTAGAAGTGATGCCACAGTTGTTAGTAGGGGCGCTGACAACCTTGAAATTATTTGCCTTTACCTTGATTGGTTCTTTGCCATTAGGAATTATTTTAGCCTTAGGGTTGTCGTTACATTTTAAACCGATCCGTTATTTCCTACAAACGTATGTCTGGATCATGCGAGGAACACCGCTATTATTACAATTGATCTTCGTGTTTTACGGTTTGCCAACGATCGGGATCGTGTTTGATCGTTTCGAAGCTGCTTTGATCGCATTCGTTTTAAATTATGCTGCCTATTTTGCTGAGATTTTCCGTGGTGGTATCCAGTCTATCCCTAAAGGGCAGTATGAAGCAGCTCAAGTCTTACAGTTGAGTCCTTTCCAAACAGTGACAAGAATCATTATTCCGCAAGTAACAAAAATCGTGTTACCTTCTGTCGGCAATGAAGTCATCAATCTAGTGAAAGATTCTTCGTTGATCTATATCTTAGGTTTAGGTGATGTGATGCGAGCGGGTAAGATCGCGATGGAGAGAGATGCAAGTTTACTTCCATTGCTTGGCGTGGCACTGATCTATCTCGCACTAACAGGAGTGCTGACGATCGTGTTGAAGCAAATTGAAGAAAAATTAAATTATTACCGCTAAGAAACGAGGAGGGAACAGCGATGATTGAATTAAAAAAGATTAGTAAATCATTTGGTGACAAACAAGTGATCAAAGATTTTGATTTAGTAATACCGGAAGGACAAACATTAGCGATCGGCGGACCGTCAGGAGGCGGTAAAACAACGATGTTACGGATTTTAGCCGGTTTAGAAAAAGCTGACAGTGGTGAGTTTTACCTGGATGGCACGAAATTTGACCCTTTTGAATTGAAAACAGAAGAACAAGTGGTAGGCGTCGTGTTTCAAGATTTCCAGCTTTTCCCACACTTGAGTATTTTTGACAATATTACTTTGGCACCTAAAATGGTGTTGAAACAAAGTAAAGAAGAATACACGAAAAAGGCGGAGGAATTAGCGGACTCATTAGGGATTCGTGATTTATTAGGAAATTATCCTTATCAATTATCTGGAGGACAAAAACAACGTGTGGCCATTGCTCGTGCGTTAGCGATGAACCCACGAGTGTTAGCTTATGATGAACCGACGAGTGCATTAGATCCAGAGTTACGCCAACAAGTAGAGAAGTTGATTCTTTCATTAAAAGAAGAAGGCGTGACACAAATCATCGTGACCCACGATTTAGTCTTTGCTGAAAACGTTGGGGATCAATTGATCAAAGTTATGCCAAGTAAGTAGGAAAGCGGTGGGGAGAAAATGAAAAAATTCAGCTTTTTGATTTTATCTTTGATTGGTTTTTTCTTTTTAACTGGCTGCACGAATGAGCGGACAGCGACAGAAAGCTGGTCAAGAATCAATGAAGAAAAAAAGATTATCGTAGGACTAGACGACAGCTTTGTACCAATGGGTTTTCGTGATAAAGATGGTAAACTGACAGGATTTGATATTGAGTTAGCGAAAGCTGTCTTTGATGAATATGGCATTACTGTTGAGTTCCAACCAATTGACTGGTCAATGAAGGAGTTCGAATTAAACAACGGAACAATTGATTTGATCTGGAACGGGTATTCAAAAACGCCAGAACGTGAAGAAAAAGTCTTGTTTACAAAACCATATATGAAAAATGATCAAGTATTGATCACACCAAAAACTTCTGGTATTACAAGCTTTGAACAAATGCAAGACAAAATCTTAGGCGCACAAAACGGTTCTTCTGGTTATGATATGTTTGTCAGACATCCAGAAATACTCAAAGACTATGTGAAAAATCAAGAGGCAGTTTTGTATGCAAGCTTTAATGAAGCATTGATCGATTTGAAAAGTGGCCGTACAGATGGTGTGTTGATCGACAAAGTCTATGCCGAGTATTTTTTGAACATACGAGACGAATTAGACAATTTCAATGTGATCAAAGGGGACTTTGATGGAGAAGATTTTGCTGTCGGTGCGCGAAAAAATGACGAAATACTTGTGGAAAAAGTCAATGATGGCATAGCCGAATTGGTTGAAAACGGAAAATTTAAAAAGATCTCAGAGAAGTGGTTTGGTGAAGATGTCACACCAGAATAGGTGACAGGATGACATGAAGGATCGAATCATAGGGGAAGTCAAAATAGTGGAACAGCATCTGCTGCTCCGCTTTTTTTATTTGTTTTGGACTTATTTTTTAAATGACTAGACTTTTATTTAGAAATGTCAAAAATCTACTTGGTAATGAAAAGGGTTTCGTGTTATTCTAAAGAGGTAAAGATTGAACTAGGAAAGGAAGATGTTCATGGAACACCAAAAATTAACGGCATTTCCTGATGATTTTCTTTGGGGATCTGCTTCAGCTGCCTATCAAGTAGAAGGTGCATGGCAAGAAGGCGGAAAAGGTGAGTCTGTATGGGATCGCTTTGTTCGTATTCCAGGTAAGACATTTAAAGGAACAAATGGTGACCTAGCAGTAGATCACTACCATCGTTATAAAGAAGACATTGCCTTGATGAAAGAACAAGGTTTGAAAACGTATCGCTTCTCTGTAGCTTGGACACGTATTTTTCCAAATGGCCGCGGCGAGATCAATCAAGAAGGTTTAGCTTTCTATATGGATTTGATTGATGAATTGATCAAACACGACATTGAACCAATGTTGACTTTGTATCATTGGGATCTGCCACAAGCATTGCAAGATGAATACCAAGGATGGGAATCTCGTCAGATCATCGAAGATTTTACGAACTATGCAAAAACATTATTCGAAGCATTTCGTGGCAAAGTCCACTATTGGGTTAGTTTGAACGAACAAAATATTTTTACTTCACTCGGTTATTTATTAGCGGTACATCCTCCAGGAGTGACTGATCCAAAACGAATGTACCAAGTGAACCACATTGCCAACTTAGCTAATGCAGCAGTGATCAATGAGTTCCATGAAATGGATATGCCTGGGAAAATCGGACCAAGTTTTGCGTATACGCCAAACTATCCGATCGACAGTGATCCAAAGAACATTTTGGCTGCTGAAAATGCGGAAGATTTGATGGCACATTATTGGATGGATGTTTATATGTGGGGCAAATATCCAATCGCTGCGATGAAATTCTTGGAAGAACAAGGGTGGGCGCCAACGATTGAAGAAGGCGATGAGGAGCTACTAGCATCTGCGAAACCTGACTTTTTAGGCATCAACTACTACCAAACAGCAACGAATGCCTTTAATCCATTAGATGGTGTCGGCGCTGGTAAGATGAATACTACAGGTAAAAAAGGCTCATCAGAAGAAACAGGCGTGCCTGGCATGTACAAAAAAGTAGAAAATCCATTTGTCGAACGTACAAATTGGGATTGGGAAATCGATCCAGAAGGTTTACGTATTGCTTTGCGACGAATCACGAGTCGCTACCGTATCCCTGTGTTGATCACGGAAAACGGTTTAGGTGAATATGACAAATTGACAGAAGATAAAAAAATCCATGATGACTACCGTATCAACTACTTGGAAAGTCATGTCAAAGCCATCAAAGAAGCTATTTCAGATGGTGCAGAAGTCTTGGGCTATTGCACATGGTCTTACACAGACTTGCTGAGCTGGTTAAATGGCTACCAAAAACGCTATGGCTTCGTTTATGTAGATCAGGATGAAACACAAGAAGGATCACTTGATCGCTACAAAAAAGATAGCTATTACTGGTACCAACAAGTAATTCGTGAGAATGGCGCGAATATTGGGAACCAATAAATATTGCACGAATAATACGTACTAAAGTGGATGGCACAATTTAAAAAAAGGAACAAAAGAGGAGGTACTGCTCATCTTTTGTTCCTTTTTTTGTTTGTCTTTTAGCTTTTACATCACCTAGAATTTCTGTTGATCACTAGTCTAACATAAATTGTTGAAGCACCGTTACACCAAAATCAGGTGCAGTCAATAATGTTGCGCCGATTGCGGCATCCGTCAATTTCCCACTATACGAATTTAGTGTGAGTAGTTTTCCGCTTCGAACGTTTCTGAACTTGTACAAAGGAATGGTTCCATAGGCATTTCCTGCGCTTACTACTCGCCATTGTGCCCGTTTATCTGAAGCATTTAAAACCCCAGTGCGTACAATAGAGAAGCCATTCCATTTACTATCTGATTCATACATTGAAAAATTATTTGCTCGATTATGGATGACAAAGGAATTGTTAGCCTCATAGAATACAAATCTCCATTGTTGGTTCGTATTCCTATGTTCATTAAAATAGATGACATCATCACTACTTGCTGAATCATCTAGCGCTCTACTATTATTAAGAGAATTAATGATGTGATAAGAATTACCTACCCTATTAGCCAATTCTTTTTGCTGTTGGTAGTCTCTGTCATCATTCACAGCAGTGAGTCCTTTCGAATTTATAGCAATTGTATCAATGAGTTGTTTCTTTTCCCAAACATTCCCAATCACTCGATAGATTTTCATCTCATTTTTTGAATGATCGACTTCTGCAGTTAAGTAAGTTTTTTGAGAAGCACTGCCAGAAGAATAAACTGGGACTTTGCCAAAATACTGTGGGTAAGAAACCTTACCGATTGTTTTGTGATAATGCCCTGCAAAAACGGCTCGCAACGTTCCATTATCATAATATTTTTCTACCATTGCCTTGAATCTTCCTTGGGGATCACTTCCCAATTTCCAATCATTTGGTTTATGTATATAAAGAATAGCCGGTTGGTTTGCACTTCTTGCTTCTTCTAACTGTCTCTCGATATAGTCCATCCCAGGTGTTAACCAATAAGTAGGACCAGGCCCTTCAGAGCAAGAAAGATGCATCGTGGGATAATTGTTGGCTGTGATCATTCTAAAATCCCCAATTTTTTGTGAATAGTTTAGGCTATCAACATGCTTAGATTCAAAAAAGTAATCTTCTTTCCAAGTATCTTTTGAAATCCAATTATGAGGTCTATAGGTATGCATTCTGTTAAAGGTTATCCGCCAAGCTTGGTTGAGGAAAGTATCCTCGAAATTATTTTCAATATCGTGGTTTCCTAGGCCATAAGAATAAGGCATTTTTAGTCTACTGAATAATTGATCCATGCGACTCCACTGAGAGCCTTGACCGTAAGCAGTGACATCCCCATTGACATAGGTATGTATTACTTTATTGCCGATGCTTGTTGAATAATCATTGATACTGTCATACTGATTTAAAATTAACGCAGCGGACTCCGCTCTGAGATCGCTATCTGATTGATAAATACCATCATCTGTTTTTGCTGTCCATGGAAATTGAGGATCAGAGGTAACTACAAACGAATAGTCGATGTCTGCGAATGCCGTAGTGCCAACCATAATTGTACCTACTAGAATACTCGCACTCAAAGTAATGCTTTTGATCATTTTATTTATTAATATTTTAGTACGCTTTTCAAATTTCATTTCTACTCCATTCTCTTATATTAATTTATTTTTTAAAGTTTGTTTCACTTTTATTTTGAAATTCTACACTCGAAGGCTTTTTTGATTCTTGTGAGTGTTATGACAAAACAAAAAGTGGTGTGATTTCCTATATTTTCGTAACCTCCTTTAAAGTTGATTGTTTTAAAAAAAGTATATCTTCCTATAATAGGTACTGTTCATAGTGTGTGGTGTTGCAACAAATAATTCTTCTTACAAAGACATAAAAGAATTTCTATCCTCACCTCAACGAAAGAGCGAAGACCATGGAGGCAAAAGGGGTGGCGAGGATCGTAGGAAGAGTTTTGAAGAATCAGATAAAAAGAAAATCAGCAATCGGGCAAACAAAACTTTTGTTCGCTTGCTTTTTTTTGTATAATGGAACTTGATGAAAAGAGGGATATATCATGGCAAAGAAAAAACGTCCTGCTAAGAAGAAGAGAAAAACTAAAAAACAAAAACAGCAGCAGGAGCAAATGATTGCGATCGGTGTTGGCTTTGCTTTTATACTATTTGCCGTCTTTGGGTTTTTGAAATTAGGCTTTTTAGGCATTTTAGTGGCGAATGGCTTTCGCATAGTCGCTGGAAATACGTATCAGATCCTCTGTGTATTATTAGCAGTTTTAGGATTTTGGATCATGGTCAAAAATAGAGAATTCACGATGGGTAAGAGTCGTCGTTGGCTGGGAGTCGGTCTGTTTTATTTAGGTATCTTACTCTTTTTACATGCCAATCTTTTTGGAAAATTGAACAGCGGAGAACCCAATATCATTGGAACGACTTGGGATCTACTATCGGCAGATATTCGTCAAAGCCAAATCACCACGAATGTTGGTGGCGGTATGTTAGGTGCATTTATTTATAATCTGACATTCTTTTTGATTGCTCAACCGGGAAGTTATTTCGTAGCTGTTTTATTGATTATTGGCGGAGCAGTATTATTCAGTAATGTTGAGGGTCATCAATTATTGAATGCCTTACAAGTCATGGGAGATAGATTCCAAGAACTGTTAGAAGGCGATCCAGAAAAGCAGGCACGTAAACAAGCTGCGAAAGAAGAGCGGCAAAAGCAACGAGCAGAAGCGAAGGAAGCAAAACGTCTTGCTGCGAAAGAAGCAGCCGAAGCTGCGGAAATAGAACAAAAGCGAGCCACTCGTCAAAAGAATCAGGTACAAAAGGAAACTTCTCCTATTTATGAAGAAAGTGAACCTGAACAATTAAGTTTTGTGCCGATTGACAGTTTCCAAGGAAATGTCCAACCTCCTGTTATGGAACGTCCTAAACAGGATGAGATGAGCCAAGTACAAGAGTCTTCCGAAGATGAGTTATTTGAAGATGATGGCACTGCATTAGAATTTGAGATCGAAGCAGAAGAAGAAAATCAAGCATACGAGCTACCTTCAATCGATTTATTAGACTCAGCGCAAACCGTGGATCAAAGTGATGAGTACAAGAAAATTGAAAAGAACATTGGCGTGTTAGAACAAACTTTCCAAAGTTTTGGTGTCGATGCGAAAGTCGTCAAAGCAAGTTTAGGCCCATCTGTGACGAAGTTTGAGATCCAACCAGCTGTCGGAGTAAAAGTAAGTAAAATCGTTAGTTTGACTGATGATATTGCCTTAGCTTTAGCCGCAAAAGATGTTCGTATGGAAGCACCGATCCCTGGGAAATCACTGATTGGGATCGAAGTGCCGAATAGCAAGATCAGTATGGTTTCGTTTAGAGAGATCATCGAAGCCCAACCGGATCATCCAGACAAGCTATTAGAAGTACCTCTAGGACGAGATGTTTCGGGTCGTGTCCAAACGGCCGATTTATCGAAAATGCCTCACTTGCTCGTTGCCGGATCGACTGGTAGTGGGAAGTCAGTAGCGATCAACGGCATCATCACAAGTATCTTGATGCGAGCAAAACCTCATGAAGTCAAACTGATGATGATCGACCCGAAAATGGTTGAGTTGAATATGTATAATGGTATCCCGCATTTGTTGACGCCAGTTGTGACCAATCCTAGAAAAGCAGCACAAGCATTGCAAAAAGTCGTTCAGGAAATGGAAGAACGTTATGAGAAGTTTGCTGCAACTGGTGTGAGAAATATCTCTGGGTACAATGAATTTGTCCAACAAAAAAATCTAGAAAATGGAACCAAACATCCGACCTTACCATTTATCGTTGTCATTGTTGATGAATTAGCGGATCTGATGATGGTTGCAAGCAACGAAGTCGAAGATGCGATCATCCGTTTAGCGCAAATGGCTCGTGCCGCAGGTATCCATATGATCTTAGCAACACAACGCCCAAGTGTGGATGTTATCACCGGAATTATCAAAGCCAATGTGCCTTCACGAATGGCGTTTGCTGTTTCCAGCGGAACAGACTCACGAACGATCATTGATTCTAATGGGGCGGAAAAGCTCTTAGGACGAGGGGATATGCTCTTCTTACCAATGGGTGAGAACAAACCGATCCGTGTCCAAGGGGCATTCATTTCCGATCATGAAGTCGAACGGGTGGTTAACTTTGTCACCGATCAACAAGAAGCCAATTACGAAGAAAAAATGATGCCAACGGATGAAGTTGAATCAGCTGGTTCAGCTGAACAACCTCAAGATGAACTATTTGAAGAGGCAAAAGCATTAGTTATCGAAATGCAAACCGCTAGTATTTCTCTGTTGCAACGTCGTTTTAGAATCGGCTACAATCGGGCAGCTCGTTTAGTCGATGAATTAGAAGCTCACGGCGTCGTAGGCCCTTCAGAAGGCAGTAAGCCTCGAAAAGTTTTTATTGAGCAAGTGGAAGAGTCAATGGATCAATCATCATCTGAAAATCAGGACATATAAAATGAAAGCAAGAAATCTTTTCTTATCGAATTGATTTTTTGCTTTTATTTTGCGTTTAGTCCATAAAAATATTTTTTGTGAAAAAAAACAGGTAGTAACAACACGACTATTATAAAATCATTCATGTTAAAAAATGATAAGCGTAAAGTCACAATAGTTTTTTTAGATGAAAGGAGATTCACTGAATGAACGATGAGACAATGAAAAAGATTGATCAAGTAACGAATGAAGTTTCCGAAAAAATCACGAATGAACAATTAACAGAAACAAGGGATGAAGCGACTGGAAAACCAGTCAACGAACAACCTAAAGAACGAGCCAAAGAACCAATCGAAGAACCAGTCAAAGAACTGGATGCGGATGCCGGTGTAGATGCAACCGAAGAACCAATCGAAAAACCGATCGAAGAACCGATCGAAGAACCGATACAACCAACGAGTCACACAAAAAAAGCAACGCGTGATGAACCCCGAGTCGGCTTGGCAAATTCTGAGTTTCAAAGGGGCAATCAGGAAGTACCGGAAGAAATCAAAAAATGGAATTGGGGCGCCTTCTCTCTTAACATCATCTGGGGAATTGGGAACAAAACGTATCTTCCATTACTGTGTCTGATTCCACTATTCAATTTTGTTTGGGTGTTTATTTGCGGATTCAAAGGCAATGAAGGGGCATGGAGAGATGGAAACTATACGGATGTTGAAACATTCAAACAAGTCCAAAAAACTTGGAGTAGAGCTGGCATAGCGATGTTTATTATTCAAATTGTGATTATCCTCTTATATCTTGTTTTCGTCGTATTCATTCTTTCTAGCTTATGGTATATTCGTGATTCTTTTATCCGGGATTCTTATAACTATGATCCTTACATTTATGATGGTTATTACTACTAGAAAGGAGAAAACAATATGCATCAAAAAATGATCAAAACTATTTTTATATTGAATATCGTTCAAACAGTGATTTATCTTTTTGGTTTCTTTAACCGAGTAGCAGAGCAGTCAGGTCTGGTTCCTCTCGTCTATGTGACACGTCTATGGGGGAATTTTTATGGAATTATTTTTTGGTCGATCCTAAGTATGATTTGCGTGATCGGCTTCACTTTGAGCTTATATTTATTGCTTTCAAAAGCAGTAGATTCTAAAAAAACAGTCGGGTTGATCATTTCTGCTATTGGTTATGGTTCCCCACTACTATTCAGTTTTTTCTTGATCATTCCAGCAACCTTGTTGATTTTAGGGCTTATCTTTATTAAATGGATGATTATAGATCCAGAAAAATCAGTAGAAGAATACGATGAGTGGCATGATACCCATGCATGACCTAAATAAGATTTAGTACAAGTTTTTAACGATTATTTAGTTTCTTTTGTGAACTATTGCATTAATAAAGGGAATCAGTTATAGTATGTAGCGATACTTTGAAAAAAAGAGGGAATAATCGTGGAAAAACAATCCATTTATGGTTTAACAAATAAAGAATTGACTGCTTGGTTTTTAGAACATGGTGAAAAGAAATTCCGTGCCTCACAAGTATGGGAATGGCTCTATCAAAAGCGTGTCACAAGCTTTGAAGAAATGACGAATCTTTCAAAAAGTTTGATTGAAAAACTATCAGAAAATTTTGAGATCAATCCATTGAAACAAGTGATCGTGCAAGAGGCAAGTGATGGGACAGTCAAATACTTGTTTGAGTTGCCAGATAAAAATATGATCGAAACGGTGTTGATGAGACAAGAATATGGCTTATCTGTGTGTGTAACTACACAAGTCGGATGTAATATTGGCTGTACTTTTTGTGCCAGTGGTTTATTAACGAAAAACCGAGACTTAACTGCGGGTGAGATCGTGGCTCAGATCATGATGGTCCAACATTACTTTGATGAACGTCAATTGGGGGAACGTGTATCCCATGTCGTGGTGATGGGGATCGGTGAACCGTTCGACAATTATGACAATGTCATGGATTTCTTGCATATCATCAATGATGCCAAAGGTTTAGCAATCGGTGCTCGTCACATCACAGTGTCAACTAGTGGGTTGGCAAATAAAATCAAAGAGTTTGCTGAAAATGGATTACAAGTCAACTTAGCAATTTCATTACATGCACCAAATAATGAAGTCCGTACGTCCATGATGCGCATTAATCGCCGTTTTCCAATCGAAAAATTGATGGAAGCAGTGGATGAGTACTTGGAGAAAACTAATCGCCGGATCACGTTTGAGTACATCATGCTGAATCAAGTAAATGATCGGCCAGAACATGCGCAACAACTTGCTGATCTGTTGAAAGACAAGAAAAAATTAACTTATGTCAATTTGATTCCTTACAACCCAGTAAGTGAACATGATCAATATTCAAGAAGTCCAAAAGCGGATGTATTGAAATTTTATGATGTGTTGAAAAAGAACGGCATCAATTGTGTGATTCGCAAAGAGCATGGGACAGATATTGATGCAGCTTGTGGGCAATTGCGTAGCAAACAAATGAAAAAAGAAAAAACTGTAGCAAAATAAATATTCTTAAAGTTAAGTTTTCTTTCCTTCTCTTTTTCCCGTTTGGCTGATAGAATAGGCTGAAATTGGAATGGAGGGGAATAGGATGATCATCAGTGAATTTGATCGTAGAAATATCGGTTTGAAGGATCAGCTAGCTGACCTTTTGCGATTGACTTGGCCGAAGGATTACGGTGAACAACCAATGAAAGAAGTCGAGCAACTGCTGGCGATGGATCGAATCGCTGTCTCAGCGGTGGAACAAGATCGTTTGGTTGGTTTTATCGGTGCGATTCCGCAGTATGGAATGACTGGTTGGGAAATTCACCCTCTAGTAGTAGAAACTTCTTATCGAAAGCAGTATATCGGTAGCCGCTTAGTTGCTTATGTGGAGAAAGAAATCGCTTCTAAAGGTGGTGTGATGGTTTATTTAGGAACAGATGATACGGATGGGGACACGAGTCTTAGTCATACGGATCTTTTTGATCATCCGTTAGATAAACTGAAATCAATCGAAACTTTCAACAAGCATCCTTATACATTTTATGAAAAAATGGGCTATCAAGTCGTTGGAGCGATTCCTGATGCAAATGGGCTCAATCAACCAGATATCATTCTGGCAAAACGACTTGGAGAAATAAATCAATGAATGAAGCACCAAAATGATTTTTTAAAATCGAATAAAACATGCGAGCCTCCCCTAGTGTGGAGGCTCTTTTTTGTAGCAAAAACCGAACATTCATATCAAACGTTCTTATAACGACCATTTTTTTATGATTATTTTATTCGAAAGAGGATTAGATAAAAATCCTTGATTTATCTCATTTTTTCAGAAAAAAATAATAAAACGTTCATGGAAAAGTCATTATTTTTTAGAAAAAGCGAAAAAAACTGTTGCAATTTTAATAATTATTCATTAAACTCATAAACAACTCAGAAAATACTAATTATTCTGAAAATTTCGATAAAGGGGTACGGAAGATGAAAAAGAATTTAACTTTTGGTGTTGTGGCCTTATGTGGGCTTGTACTTGCTGGTTGTTATGGTGGCAGCAGTGCAGATACAAGTGGTAGTGGTTCTTCAAGCAGTGGATCAGCAGATGGAGGAGGCGTCTTCAACTTAGTAGTACCTCAAGAAATGCCGTCAGCCGACCTATCGGTTGCAACAGATACAATCAGTTTTACTGCACTAAATAATGTGTATGAAGGAATCTATCGTTTAGATGAAGATAGTAAACCTCAACCAGCCGGTGCAAGTGAATTGGCTGAAGTTAGTGAAGATGGATTGACTTATAAAGTCAAATTGCGTGAAGACGCAAAATGGTCAAATGGGGAGCCTGTCACTGCAGCTGATTATGTTTACGGTTGGCAACGTACGGTAGATCCAGCGACGGCATCAGAATATGCGTATCTTTTTGCACCAGTTGAAAATGCTGAAGCAATCACAGCAGGCGACAAAGACAAATCAGAATTAGGCATCAAAGCAGTTGGCGATTATGAATTGGAAATCAAATTAGCCAAACAAACACCATACTTCCAATACTTACTTGCTTTCCCTTCATTCTTCCCACAAAGTCAAGCAGTGGTTGAAGAACATGGAGATGCGTACGCATCATCAAGTGACAACGCAGTATACAACGGACCATTTACTTTAGCTGATTTTGATGGACCAGGTACTGATACAGAATGGACGTACAAGAAAAACGAAGAGTACTGGGATAAAGATGCAGTTAAATTATCAGAAATAAAAGTCAGTGTTGTAAAAGAATCTTCTACTGCATTGAATCTATTCAAAGATGGACAAGCAGATGATGTCATCTTATCAGGTGAGTTAGCACAACAAAATGCGAATGATCCAGCTTATACGTCAGTTAAAGAAGCACGTACAAGTTATATCGAGTTCAATCAAAGAGAAGATGATTCACCATTCAAAAATGTGAACTTAAGAAAAGCCATTTCTTATTCAATCAACCGTGAAGCATTAGTGAAACAAGTCATGGGTGATGGTTCAGTTGTTTCAACAGGCTTGATTCCTGCTGACATGACTAAGAATCCTGAAACAAATGAAGATTTTGCAGCAGAAGCCGGCGAATTAGTATCATATGATCAAGACAAAGCAAAAGAATATTGGGAAAAAGCGAAGAGTGAATTAGGAATCGACTCATTAGAATTTGAATTGATGGCATCAGATGATGACTCAACGAAAAAAGTGATCGAATATATCCAAAACTCTATCCAAGAAAACCTTGACGGTGTGAAAGTAAAACCTACACCAGTACCATTCTCTGTTCGTTTGGATCGTTCATCATCTGGTGATTTCGATACAGTATTAGGTGGCTGGGGCGCAGACTATGCTGACCCAAGTAGCTTTACTGACTTATTTGTAACAGGCAATTCTTACAACCGTGGACAATGGTCAAATGCGGACTATGACAAAGCCGTTGAAGCATCTGCTTCTAAAGATGCTGGTGACGAACAAGCGCGTTGGGCTGACTTACAAGAAGCGAATAAAATCATCGCTGAAGATATGGGTGTCGCACCAGTTTATCAAAAAGCTGAAGGTCATTTAGTTAATCCAAAAGTCAAAGGTATCGTTCATCATGCTGCTGGCGCATCATGGGATTACAAATGGACATATATTGAAGAATAAACTGTCCTAAAAAGAAAAAAGAGTGTCTGGGATGTATTACAAATCCCAGACCTCTCAATTTTCTGATCCTAGTTATTCTTTTGGCCGTTCATTTAGACAAGTGAGATGAGCGCAAAGACAATCGAAAACACAAGCAAAATTCCAGCGATGATCAGCCAAAAGGTATACATACCGTAGCTGACCGAAGATAGGGAAGTAAATTCTGGTTTTTCCTTCCGGTTTCTCGTTCGTGCTAAGTGAAACGAACGTTGAAAGTGATCAAAGAAACCTGAGGAGAACACCCATAAAAATCCGCCGATAATCAAAAACGGCAACGCACATAAAAATAAATCATTGGATAATTGAAGAAGGGTCAACTGATCAGTCAAAGCATTTTTAAGTAACACGAGGACGATCACTAAACCGGCAAACAAATAAGGACGATATTTTTTTTTCATTTTTTTGCTCCTTTATCATTGGTTCATTAAATAATGTAGCGAAACATTGATCAGAAGTCAAAAGCTAGGGGGAAACATTCGTGAATAGTTATATAAAATATGTATTAAAACGTGTCTTCTTTATGGTCATCACACTTTGGTTGATTGCAACCATCACATTCTTTTTGATGCAATTATTGCCTGGTACACCTTACACAAACCAGGAACGTTTAAGTCCTGAAACAATTGAGATGTTGAACAAACAAGTTGGTTTGGATAAACCAGTCATCGTTCAATATGGGATCTATCTTTCTAATTTGCTCCAAGGAGATTTTGGTATCTCTTTCCAATTCAAAAACCAACCAGTTGCTAACTTATTAGCAGGACGAGTAGGACCTTCATTACAGCTTGGTCTACAAGCAATCATTTTCGGAACTTTCTTTGGAACGATCCTAGGAACAATCTCAGCAATGAAACAAAATACATGGGTCGATACGTCTTCTACATTAGTCGCGATCTTAGGACGTTCTATCCCTAACTTTGTTTTTGCTGTATTGTTACAATACATTTTTGCCATCCAATTTCGTGTATTACCGATCGCAAAATGGGATGGGTTCATGTATACGATCTTACCAACGATTGCACTAGCCATGTCGCCATTAGCCGACTCTGCCAGATTCATCCGAACAGAAATGGTCGAAGTCTTGCATAGTGATTATGTTGAATTGGCTCGAGCAAAAGGCTTGAGTCGTTGGGAAATTGCCTTCAAACATGGTCTACGTAATAGTTTGATCCCGTTGATGACCTTGTTAGGCCCATTAGCAGTCGCTTTGATGACTGGTTCATTAGTTGTTGAAAATATCTTTGCTATTCCGGGGATCGGTGAGCAATTCGTTAAGTCGATCACAACAAATGACTATCCAACGATCATGGCTGTCACGATCTTGTATTCATTTATGTTGATCTTAGTTATTTTAGTCGTGGATCTATTGTACGGACTAGTTGATCCGAGAATCCGAGTTTCTGAAGGGAGTCGAAGCTAGATGGAACTGATACCAAAACGCTACGAAACAATTGCAGAAATTCCTGCAGATGAATTTTTACCGTTACAAAAAAACACAGAAGAAGAACGTGAAAAAATCGAAGCTCCTTCACTGAATTTTATCCAGGATTCTTGGCGTCGATTGAAGAAAAACAAAGCGGCAGTTATTTCTATGGGATTACTGATCGTGATCATCTTTATCTCGATCATCACGATTTTCGTTTCACCCCATGATCCAACCGCTCAAAATGTCGATTACATCAACTTACCACCACGTATTCCTGGTATCAATATCGACGGACTAAACGGAAAAGCAATGGTTGCTGGTGAGTTAGTCGATAAATATGCGCAAGCAAATGTTCCCGCAGACGTGAACTACTTTTTAGGAACAGATGGTCTAGGTCGTGATGTGTTAAGTCGTTTGTTCATGGGAACACGTATCTCTCTACTGATTGCCTTCATTGCTGCGTTACTAGATGTAACGATCGGTGTTGCCTATGGTTTGATCTCTGGTTTGTTAGGTGGTCGTGTGGACAATGCGATGCAACGTTTCTTAGAGGTCTTATCTGGTATTCCTAACTTAGTCGTGATGATTTTGATGTTGGTCGTCTTTGAACCAGGGATCTTCTCGATCGTGGCGGCGATGGCGATCACGAACTGGATTCCGATGGCTCGGATCGTCAGGGCGCAAACCTTGAAATTAAAAGACCAAGAGTATGTGTTAGCAGGAATGACATTAGGTGAATCCAAATGGAAGATCGCCTTCAAGCATATCTTGCCAAACATTTCGAGTGTGATCATCATCCAAATGATGTTCAGTATCCCATCAGCGATTTTCTTCGAAGCTTTCTTAAGTTTCATCGGCCTAGGCTTGACACCACCTTCTGCTTCATTGGGAACGATGTTGAGTGATGGATACAAAACATTCTTATACTTGCCGTACCTATTATGGATACCGGCAGCAACCTTATCGGTGATCATGATTGGTTTCAACTTATTAGCAGATGGCTTACGTGATGCCTTTGATCCTAAAATGAAAGAGTGAGTACGATGACGAAAATTCTTGAAGTAAAGAACTTACAAATCTCCTTTGATACCTATGCTGGAAAAGTCCAAGCAATCCGAGGCGTCGATTTTCATTTGAACAAAGGTGAAACATTGGCAATCGTTGGCGAATCCGGTAGTGGGAAATCTGTAACGACTAGAAGTATCATGCGTTTACTGTCAAGTAACGCATCGATCGATTCTGGTGAGATTTTATTCAAAGGACAAAACATTGTTGATAAAACAGAAAAAGAAATGCAAAAGATTCGTGGGAAAGAAATTGCGATGATCTTCCAAGATCCGATGACTTCATTAGATCCAACGATGACGATTGGTAAACAAGTAGCAGAATCTTTACGTAAGCATAATAAAGTATCGAAAAAAGAGGGGCAAAAAGCCGCTTTAGAATTATTGAATCTTGTAGGAATCCCGGAAGCTGAGAAACGCATCCATAGCTATCCTCATCAATTTTCAGGGGGACAACGGCAACGGATCGTGATCGCGATCGCGTTGATTTGTTACCCAGAAATCTTGATTGCAGATGAACCAACGACAGCCTTAGATGTGACGATCCAAGCACAGATTTTAGAGTTGTTGAAAAAAATCCAATCAAAAATCGACACGTCGATCATTTTTATCACCCATGATCTTGGTGTCGTAGCGAATGTCGCTGATCGAGTAGCAGTGATGTACGGTGGAAAAATCATTGAAGTGGGGACATCTGAAGAGATTTTTTACAATCCACAGCATCCGTATACATGGGGCTTACTTGGCTCTATGCCTACATTGGAAAGTGGCAATGACCGCTTATATGCAATCCCAGGTTCTCCACCGGATTTATTGAATCCGCCAAAAGGTGATGCCTTCTATCCACGAAATGAATTTGCATTGAAAATCGATGCGGAACAAGCACCACCGTTTTTCGAACTATCACCAACACACCAAGCAGCTACTTGGCTATTAGCCCCACAAGCTCCAAAAGTGACACCGCCAGAAGAGATTCAACGGCGCTGGGCGATTTTTCAAGAAAAGCAAAAAGCACATGGCCAAGGGGGATTGAACAATGAACAAAAAACTGCTCGAGGTTAAAGGCTTAAAACAGTATTTTAATGTAGGAAAGAAAAATGAAGTCCATGCGGTGAATGATATCAGTTTTCACATCTATGAAGGAGAAACATTCGGCTTAGTTGGCGAATCTGGTAGTGGAAAGTCAACCACAGGTCGAACGATCATCCGTTTGAATGAACCAACGGGTGGCGAGATCTTATTTGATGGGCAAGATGTGACGAAATTAAAAGGCAAACAAGCCATGACAAAGTTTCGTCATGAAGTCCAAATGATTTTCCAAGATCCATATGCTTCATTAAATCCAAGAATGAAAGTACGAGATATTATTGCAGAAGGAATCGATGTCAACGGACTAGCTAAATCACCCGAAGAACGTGCAGAAAAAGTCAACGAGTTACTAAAAACAGTTGGCTTAAATCCCAGCCATGGCACACGCTATCCTCATGAATTTTCAGGGGGACAACGCCAACGGATCGGGATTGCACGAGCATTAGCAGTCAATCCGAAGTTTATCATTTGTGATGAACCAATCTCTGCTTTAGACGTATCGATCCAAGCCCAAGTGGTCAATCTTTTACAAGATTTACAAAAAGAGCAAGGATTGACTTACTTGTTTATCGCGCACGATCTATCCATGGTGAAACATATCAGTGACCGTATTGGTGTGATGCACAATGGCTTGTTGCTTGAGATGGGAACCAGTGAAGAAATCTATAATCATGGAGTGCACCCATATACGGAAAGCTTACTATCAGCGATCCCATTGCCTGACCCTGATCATGAACGCCAACGTCGCCGGATCAAGTATCAACCTGAACCAGATGATGGACAAATCCGCACGTTAAGAGAAATTGCTCCTGAACATTTTGTATATGCAACAGAACAAGAAGTTGCTTATTATGCGAAAAAATTAAAACGGCAGAAAGAAGCCTTGCTAGTCGCAAACTAGGGGAGAAGCCGATGCTAAAAGCCTTTAAATTTCGAATCTATCCCACTGATTCACAAAAACAGTGGTTGATCCAAACATTTGGTTGTGTGCGTTTCACTTACAATCATTTATTAAAAGCCAGACAGGCGTATTATTTAGAAACACAAGCGATCGATTATACGCTGACACCAGCTTCTTTAAAAAAGCAATATCCGTTTTTAAAAGAAGTCGATAGTTTAGCCTTAGCGAATGCCCAATTAAACTTGGATCGTGCATTTCGTAATTATTTTAAAGGACGCGCAAGCTTCCCCAAACTAAAAAATAAAAAAAGTATTTGGCAGTCGTATACGACGAATAATCAAAAAGGAACAATCTATTTAGAAGAAACATACCTCAAATTGCCAAAGCTAAAAGAGAAAATTCGCATCCATGCCCATCGTCCGATTGAAGGAACGATTCGTTCAGCAACGATCTCATCTCGATACAACGAGATCTTTTATGTCTCCTTGCTCTGTGAAGTTCCCCAAAAGACGATGAAAGCGTCAAATAAATGGATCGGGATAGCCTATGATCCAGATCGTCTAGTGGAGATGTCCACACCACTTGACATCACGATTCCTAAATTCAAACAAGTTGATCAACAACTTCTGCGGGCAAAGAGAAAGCTTGTGATCAAAGGACGATCAGCACAGCATCGACGCACACGCGTTGAAAGAGTAAAAAATTATCAAAAGCAAAAAAGGAAAATCAAAGACCTTTATTTAAAACAAAAATTTCAACGAGAAGACTATTTAGAACAAATTTCAGGAACAGTGATCCGTCATTATGATTATTTGTTTGTCGAATCGATTTCAGCAGATTGTCCGGAAGGTGATTTTTCTATCCAAGACTGGCATAAGCTATTAGCAAAGCTCCAATATAAATCGCAATGGTATAGCAAAAAGTTAGTATTGATCGATATGAAAGAACAAACAGATCCTTCCACAAATAAAAAGAGTCTGGAATTAGTTGAAATCGGGAAACAAGTCCTTTTTGAATAAAAAAACTGGTAGGGGCGCCAGGGTTCGCCTTGCTAATAAAAAACATCTATTGTTTTTGTTTCTAGGAATTTCTTTCAGAGAAGCTCACTAATTATGACAAACCAAAAAAGAGGAGAAGAGCATGAATGCTCTTCTCCTTTCAGACTGTAGACAAAAGCATCAGTTTCCTCTTTACTAAGAGTGTAGACTAATACTTTTGTCTATTTTTGTATAATAAAAGATATGGGCTCTTTGTCAATAAGGACTGATGAGTTGCGAAAAACTAAATCTGAGTCAGAACAAACCTCATTCTGACTCAGATTTTGTGTTATCTAACTTTGATTAATTGATTGGTCAAAAAGATTCTAATTTTCATATTCTCAAATGATTTAAATCCGTAGGATACTCGTTTCATTGTTTTTATGTGGGTATTCTTTGCTTCTATTTTTCCATTGGAGTAAGGATAAATCATCGCATTGCCGATGCCTTCTTCGTAGATCAGAAGGTTTTGAAGTTTCTCACGAAATCCTTCATCTAATGTTTCGGGAAGTTCTGCCAATAAGGAGAAAAGCAAGTCAGGATCTTTGTCTCGAAAAGCTTCAACTAATTCATGGAAAACGGGATACGCCTCCTTTAGGGGCGTGGAAAAGCTAAGCAATCGATCAATCATCATTGCTTCAGTAAGAAATGGGTATTTAGGTGCTCGGAAACTTTTCCATGTTTTATATTCATAGTGGTTAATGTTTGCACGATTTTTTAGCAGAAAGCGCCAGTTCTTTTTCAGTTTTTCTGCATGGCTTTTCTGTTCTACTTTACGTTGCTCATTCATTTGATTGTTTGGACAGCATTATACATTCCTCCTCAAAAAGCGAACGTTTTTTTTTAATTGTAATAAAAAAACTGTAGTCTGAGTTTTCTTTTTTAGTGTATTTTTTGAAGTTTGTATTATATGATACAAAAAAGAGTGATTAGGAGGTGCTTTTTGTTGACTACATATAAATAAACTATCTATCTTATTAATTAACGAGGAGTGAAAGAGATGCCAAAGTTACCAGAAGATGCTCATAGAGAAAAAATTGGGAATAATTACAACAAACGGAATGATGAACATCCGCCAGGAACGGACCAAAAGATTTTAACCTATCTAGCCAATCACAGGGGGCAAACGCTGATACGCAATGGTGTATGGACATTTACTGGATTGGTTTATCTAGCCACTATTTTTCAAAATTTTCGGCCAGTAGATCCTCCCGAACAACATCCGGTTATAAAAAAAGACTCGCCAGCATTTGAAGTCACTACACGAGTTGACGTGAGAAGAGAGGGGAATCAGGCAAGGATTCACTCCTTTGTTTCCACCTCCACCATCAATCGTGCTCGAATCCATTCCTTGAATCCAAACCATGCGATATCCCATTCGGATACAGACAAACTTTCTTATGACAATCAGACGTTTGCTAATACGACATCCATGGATCTATCACCGTACGTTGATCTCGCGAAGATGGTGCATGAACGAAGTCTTTCTTTGTACCGACGGAGGCATAAGATTCATCAACTGATCAATTGTACCACCACGAGAAGGACAGATCAGGTAAACACATGGATCGTCACAGGAACAAGTGTGGAACAAACGCGATTGACCACTATTTGCCAAGAAGCGATTACTCGATCGAATGCGCAAAATGAGCAAAAGAAACAAGAGAGGGAGAATTCTACACACTCTTCTCACCATAAGAATGATTCAAAAACTCAAGATTTTCCTTATTTTTCTGCACAAGAGTCGGCTCAAAAACTAAGTGAAGCCATCCGAACCACCTTTGAAACCAAATATAATGGCACAACAGATGCCCCAACGAATGTACATAGACCAATCCCAGCCACGTTTTGGAAGGGATTAACGGAGCGATTTTACCAGATCTTTCACCAATACGAGAATACGAGCTACACCCAAGAACAAAAAGACACAAGTGGTGGGTCAGTGCTGTCGCAGTTTGTGAATTTATTGTTGCGTACTTTTTCGATAGATTATGAGGAAGAGCTATCTAGTGATTTCCATTTAGAAAAGGATCAACAGTTACCGATGAATGTGTACTCCACGAAAGACTCGCATCCATCCAAGATTTCACCAAAAAAATCAAGGGAGGAAAAACAGGCGCAGGATCCTCAGGAAACAGCTTCAGAGGAAGTGACAGGCACACCACCAGAAGGTGAATCTGTACTATCTCCTGAAAAAGTGAGTTTCTTCACGCAACTTTGGGATCTAGTAGAAGATTTTTGTGAAAAAGTAGGGAGCTTTGATATTTTCCCAACATTTGGGGTGGAAGCAATGCCCCTTCCTGTTAGCACTGAAACAACTCTCGAAGACAGTTCGGTGAATGCGACAGCTATTCCTACGGAAGTACTTGGATTAAATGTGACAACAGCTGGAGAATTTGACACCACCCAAGAGCAAGAGATCAATGAAAAAATCCAAGCATTTTTGCGTGAAAATAGAGCTGATCCAGCAAAGGAAATAATTCAAGAAGAACAGGAAACACCTCTTCCAATGTGGAATAAGGAACAAAAAGAGGACATAAATAAAAAGCTGACTCATTTTTTCACGGAAAAAGGAATTGCTTGTCAAGAAAATGCTGAGGAATTAATGGAGACAGTCGGTGAGTGGGTACTTCTTGAAGGTGCAGCGCCACCAACGTTGGATATGGTGAAAGTTAAACAAATTGCAAAACTGATCTTGGAAATGAGCGAAGAGACAGTGATTTCAGAGGAACAAGCCGGTCTAACGGTCGGGACATGGATCTATGAAACAGTGAAGGACAACCAATCTGTGGCTTTAAATCTTGTTGTGGAAACGACTAAACAACCAGAAGGAACCAGTACGCCCCACCCCACAAGAACAGAAAACCAACCTGTGGCTTTAAATCTTGTTGTGGAAACGACTAAACAACCAGAAGGAATCAGTACGCCCCACCCCACAAGGACAGAAAACCAAAAAAATAACAGCGAAACTGATGGAATTCAATGGCGTGACCCTAATGTGCGAAAACAAATGGAAGCATTTTTTCAAGAAAAGGAATTATTACCAAATCAGCCAACCAAAGAACAAATATTGATCGCCTTAGGAAAATGGATCATCAAAGAAGAAAATAACAAATTCGTCTTCAATTATAAAAGAATTCAAGCAGTAGCAAAAGTGATTATAAAAGGATTGAAGCTTTATGATATAAAAGGAAAGGAAAAGATTTCAAACAAAGATGCCGAATTAACTGTCATGAAATGGGCCTTTGAAACGATATTAGGAAGTTCGATTGAAGCTTATATAGTCAAAACCTTAGTGTCGGCTCCTGATGTAGAGCAATTTACCATAGGTCGATTGAGAGATTTATTCACTGCCAGAAACTTAGAAAAAGAGGGATTAATTCAGTTAGATACGCCTACCCTTTCTCAAGAACAGAAAAGAGTCTTTAACAAATTATGGAATTTGTTACTTCATAAAGAGCTACCAAATTATTTTCTAGATAGCAGTGGTTTAGCGGATCACTTATTGATTTCTGATTATCAATCATTGATGCAGCTGACAGGAGCACAAATTTTAAATGAGAGTGGGTACCCACAGGCATTCAGTCAAGAAGATAGTTGGTTGATGGGGCAACATTTCTGGGAAACGATCCTTGAAAAAGGCGTGACCAGCTATGAAGAATTCCGTCAACTTCTAATGCCTTCTTTGCTTGCGGTCGCCCAACTAGAACCAAATCTATTACGAGAGGCATTGGCTACGGACACCTACAAAGAAGTGGCAATCAGTACCTTTATTGGATATCAACAAGAAGGTTATTATAAGCTAGTCGAAAATCAAGAACTCCTCAGTCAATTGTATAAAGCTTATCAAAAAGTCTTTCTTCAATGGCGTCGAAAAAAAGCATTAGCTATAACTGTGGCACAGACTTGTCGCGACAAAGGTTCCCTCATTTCATTTCATGTGATTAAACAAAATTATCTTATAGGTTCAGAAGATCCTTGTCCAGATATTGACTGGATTCCAGAGAAATTAGAAACTAGTTATGTTAAATTGACGAAAAATGTAGCAGATACGTATTTGCCACTGAATAAAAAACTGATAGAGTTTGCATTACTCGCCTTCGACAAAGAGGAAAGAGCGTTTATTTTCTCAGAAGGAACTCAGCTATATGAGGCAAATGCCGAGTTGACAAATGAAAGTGACTATATGGCTGAAGTGCCAGTCGCAAGTGTGGCTCTGAAGATGTATCAGTTGCTTTCTATGAAGAAGAAACAGAGAACGATTCTAAATCTAGACAAAACCGATCTGTTTGTAGCGGACAACGAAAAGGAAAAACGTTGGTATGCCCTGAAGCAGTTGGCTGGCGAAGGAGGTTATCGTTTTTATCGTGTTGATCAAGATCCTCTATTATACCTCAAATTTGGGTTATTTGATCAGAAAAACCTTTGGAAAAATGGGTATAAGAAAGAAGGAAATGAGATTCGGATCGGGGATAAACTTTTTACATTTTCTACTCGTATGAATTGGAGTAAAAAATTATCCCATGGAGTTGAGACAACTCCATTCATTGAAGCACTTAGTCGTAAACATAGTGATCAACTGTATCAACAATTGTATGATTCGGGAGACGACAAAGCGGATCTCGAAAAAGCTTTGGAGGTCGTCAAGCATTTTATTCCTTTTTATGATTGTGTGACAGGGAGCATTAATCAAGACACAGAAGGAGCAATTGTTTCTTGTACGATTGATGCCTTACTCATGATTCCGGTACTCGGTCAAGTCACTTCCCTCAATATGAAATTTACATTAGGTGCGGCTCGAGCGTTTGCCAGTAGAGGAATTCGCAACGCCATCAGAAGTGGTAAAAGTTTCCTACCAACAGCGGCCGAGACCAGAAGACTTGCGTTAACTCTTGCACAAACGATTGATCCAGGATTTGAGACCATTGTAGGTGGAGGACGATGGATCATTAGAAAAGTAGTGCAGTTCAAAAATGAACTTCGTGTGGGTAAAAAGACGAGAGAAATGTTAGAAAGAGTCGAAGCGTGGGAGAAGAAGCAAAAAGCGTGGGAGAAATCAATCGAGATCGTTCAGTTAAATGGTCTGGAAGTACCAGTGAGAAAAGTGAATGCTCATTTGTATATGCGCGTGACGAATCTAGAAACTGCAGAGGTGTTTGGCGGCTTGTTTATGAAAAAGGGGGATCGCTTAGAGCCCTATAGACCCGCTACATTTACGAATGAACAACTCAACTTGATTAACCTCTTGGAGGTGAAGTTGGATGAAAATCAGATCTTTGTCGTGGAAGATAATTTAAATCCTCAAGCCTATGGTATAGGAAAGATCACAACTGTAGCAAAAGAAGGTGAAGAAACGAAGCGTTGTATTGAAATGAAGGAGAAATTGATTGAAGTGACCATGACAGTCATCAAAAAGCATGGAATCCGATTAGATGTTTATGATCGTCATGAAGGAAAAATGTTACCAGTGAATTTTAACGGGATGGAATGGTATTTTGAAGAAGCAACGTCTACTTTCATATCAAAATCCGTAGAGGAAAAAATCGCTGGGATGTTAGATAAGTTTGAAACACTAAAAGATCCAAGTGGACTTTCTGCTCCGTATGGAAAGGGGATGATGTGGAATGAATCAGGCAGATCCTACATCAAGATCAATAATCATTACATTCCGTTGATCGCATTGGATAAAAATAGCAATCGGTATCATTTAGTGAAAAAGGAATACAATGAACCGATGACGATTTTGATATTTGATGAAAAAAAAGGCAAGTTTCGTTTTGAGACAGATTCGGAAAGAGCGAAGGTAGAAGCAATTGAACAAACAAGTAAGAAAGAAAAACCTCATAAGTTAGAGGCTTTACAGCATAAAAGAAAAACCACTTCAGGTGAATCAAGAGTGTCGCAAGGAGAGACACCGGGCACCTCAGGTACTTCAAGCACAAGTTCTCACGATAAAAGGGTTAAAATGGGCACATTGGTTGGTCAAGTGGAAAATAATGATATTCCCAAATCCGCGGGAAAATATGATTTATGGAGTAAACTTAGAGAAGCAGAGCTTTCTAAAGGTGTAATTCCAAGAATAGAAGATCCTAATGTTCGACTTGCACCGTTAACTGAATTTGTTTCAGATTTGCCTAATAAATATCATTTTAGTGACGAGGAAATAAGACAGAGTATTTTGAAAACAATTAAAGTGAACTTGCCGCCCAATTCTACTTTTAAAACAGTGGCAGGAGTTACTTCTGATAAAGTGCCAGACTTTCTCAAACCGTTTGTTCAAGATATGGAATATGGTCTTGAACAATTAATGGATTTTGCAGATTCTGGAATAGCCATATTTGAAAAATTATTGCTTGACAAAACTACTGAAAAAGTTGAGCTTAATAAAGCCGTGGCAAACGCTGAGGTTGAAAACGCTGTGGCAAAAGCTGTAGTTAACGATGCTGTGGCAAAAGTTCAGCTTGCAGAATCTCCGCTTGACAAAGCTATTGCACAAGCAGAGCTAGAAGAAGTTATGGCAAAAGCAGAGCAGGCACAATTTGAACTTGACAAAGCGATTGAACTAGTTAAGTTTGATCAAACTCTTTCACAATCTAAGGAAGGGAAATATTTAATAAAATTATTTTCAATAGGTGAGACTCCTAGCCAAGAACTCATCATAACAGAAACGATTAAAAGACTGTTGAATAGGTTGAAAAAAATCAAAAACTTCTATAAGCAATCAAAGGAATGGGACTATGAAAATATTTTGCTCGTTTGGAGTGATTCATTCACCAAGAAAGAAGGATTAGATGTTTATGTATCAACAGCTGATATAAATATTCCGAAAGCAGAGGTTTTTCCAGTTGATGGAGAATGTCGGGTCATTATTTATGCAGATAGTTTTCATTTGGATCCTCAAAAATTTCCAGAATATGAGCTAACAGCAAGACCTTCTTCAGTGCTCTTTCATGAAGGATCACATCTTGTTTCAAATACAAACGATCTGGCAGTTCAATATTATTCTCCAAGAGGGACGGAATTGACTACAGTACAAGCAATAAACCGGTTTTACGAGGAATTAAAAAACATAGTAAATGTAGATTCTAAACCTTTCGGTGTTTTTGTGGATCATTTAGCGAAAGAATTGAATTTACCTACCTTATCCAAGTCTGAGGTTATAAGGAGAATGTGTGAAGATGATGTGTTGCTTTATAATTTTTTATTGACAGATGCAGAATTCTTTACAATGATTTTAAGGGACATTATCGAAGGAAGAGAGGTGGATGAAATCGTTCGTGTCCCAAGAAGTACAGATAATAAAAAAATGAAACTAAAATTTCTGTTCCTCTATACGGCAATGGCTTATCTGTCTAGAAATTCAAATTTAGAGGTAAATCATCAGTTAAACCAAATGAAAGAACAGACCACAACAAAAGTAATGGATAATGTAAGTACAGATATCCCAAGTAAAGAAATGCCGAAAGAAACAAGAATGCCTGTACACACGGAATCTTTAAAAATACTAAAATATAAAGCAAAAGATATGTTGAAAAAGGAAGTCTCAGACCTTCTAACGGCTAGTATGATAAAAAGTAATAACAGTACAACTGAATATATTATAAAAGAACAAGGAGTAATGAGCCCAACACACCCTTCATTGACTTTAAGTTTCTCGAACCTTGTAACTAGTAGTATTGAAAAAAGTAATAAACTTCGACAAAATGTCTCGAAGAGACGAACAAACCATCTGCAAGAAGTAACTCCACAATATTAATTCAAGTAGGTCATTCAAAAATATATGGGCTTGGTATAATAAACTAAACAAAAAATTAAGGAGGAGTGATGGACGAGTTATATTAAAGTAGACACCAAGTTAAGAGAGTTTGTGGGGGAAATTACTATGAAACATGGACCATTTACACAAGAATTCAAACGATAAGCGGTTTTATTCATCTTGGATGAAGGACTACCTGTCCAAATTGTTTCAAAAAATTGGAAGTCCATCCTCACAAAATTAACTTATCTTTTTGTTCATAAAAGTCTTGCCAGTTCCCCCTTCATATTTAAATGAAAAAGGCTCGAGTAATGAAAAGCAACTCCCACAAATAGGAACCAAACATAATCAGACTGTAGACAAAGAAAAAATTTCTTTGTTCTACAGTTTTTTTGTTATTGACTTTAGTCAGTTTCGTTCGCGTAGCGTACGAAATAAAAAAACCGCGCGTTTCTATGCGTGGACGAAATAGCTTTAGCGATAAAAAACTCCTTTCGATATACTAATAGTGGCTACCAACCGCATATCAGATTGAAAGGAGTTTTTTTATGTCTAACAATGATAAAAGTTTAGCACATACAAGATGGAATTGTAAGTATCACATAGTATTCATCCCGAAGTATCGACGAAAAGTGATTTATGGAAAGTTAAGAGTAAGTATTGGTCAGATATTAAGAAAATTGTGTGAGATGAAAGATGTTGAAATCATTGGAGCACATGCAATGCCTGACCATATTCATATGTTAGTAAGAATACCGCCAAAGATTAGTATTTCTAGTTTTATGGGCTACTTAAAAGGACGAAGTGCAACTTTAATCCATGAAAAACATGCGAATTTGAAATATAAGTATGGGAATAAAAGCTTTTGGTCCAAAGGATACTACGTGAGTACGGTTGGGTTAAATCAAAAAACAATTGAAAAATATATTCGAGAACAAGAAGCAGATGATCGAATTAGAGATAGTATAAGTAAACAAGAGTATGTAGATCCATTTAAATAGTTAAAGAGAGATAGAGCTGTGAGCGAGCGGTTGGTGGTTATTTAAAAAGCCCCTTTTAAGGGGCTAGCGAGTGGTGAGCCCTTCTAGAGCTGTTAAAAAGCCACCCGTTTTCACGGGTGGATATTTACTCTGTATGTCCAGGTTTTAATTGATAGATCTTTGAGGGACGTCCGATACCGACAGGACGTTCACCGATTTCATCGAAGTATTGTAACATAGCTTTTTTGAAATTGGAATGATCGATCATTTTAAAATCGATCCCTAAGAATTTAGCGAATACTTTGCGTGCTTCAGTGATCGTGAAGTCTTTTCCTAGCACTTGAAGCACTTGGGGTTCATGTTCCATTTTGTTGACGACACGGTTGAAGGCTTTGACAATGATCTCGCTATGGTCAAAAGCTAATGTGTCTTTGCCAGAAGACTCGCTCGTCGTCAAGTCTAGAGTGATTGCTACATCCCCACTCGATAAATGCAGTTTGTTTGCATTGCGTTCAAGTGAAAACCACTGCACTTCTTTGGCATCGTCTCCAGCGATCAAAGGTTCTTCACCGATAAAGGCGAGATAGCTGACTGTCACGACCCAGCCACGAGGATCACGATTCGGTGTACTGAAGGTATGCAGTTGTTCAATATTTTCTTCGGATATGATGACGCCTGTTTCTTCTTTTGTTTCTCGCAATACGCTGGCACCAGTCGATTCATTTTTTTGGACGAATCCTCCGGGAAGTGCCCAAGAATTTCGGTAAGGATGGCTTTTACGTTGGATAAGTAAAACTTTTAATTGATCTTCTTCTTTGTTGTAGCAGAGTAAAACGATATCGACGGTCAAGGAAGGTTTTTCATATTCAGGACGTTCTTGGTCTTGGTACCAAGATAAGAAATCAGTTTCAGAGGCCTCTTGTTCATAATATGTTTTTTCTTCTTCTTTTGAATGAAAATGTTCCACTTTCTCACCTCCTATTATGTTAAGGTACTTTTTACTTTATTGTAGCAGAATCTCTCTGAAAACCAAAGATTTCTAGACAAATAAATCCAACTCAGAGTTGAAAAAGAAACGGTAAGAGTAGATTAAATAGGAAGAAAAGCAAATAAAAAGGGGGAAGCTTCTGTTTTTCTTCTCGAATGGCGAAAAAGCCACAGAGGACGATATACCCTGCTAGGATCACTCGAAGGATCAAAGTGAGCAAAAGAAAAGTATTTAATTGCCCATGTAGATTGAAATAACCATACAGATGTAAATAGTAAAAACTAAATAATAGATGGATGAGAGAAAGTAAAGCAATGCTGATAATCATTCGTTTGTGTTTTTTTGTCATTAGTCTCAAAACCTTTTCTTATATGATATTGCTTATTATAGCATGTTTGTAAAGTAAAAATGAGAGAGTAGACGATCCTGAAGAAAAAGGAGCGAGAGTGTGGGTAGAGAAGGAAGTGGTTCATCACGATAACGTAGGTTCTTTATAAATGTTTTCTTGAAGGGAAAGGACATCTTTACATTTCGGGAGTTATCAAAAAAAGCTAACAGCGTATTCATTTTATGGTATACTAGCAAGGAAACGAATTCGCACCATGCGATAAAGGAGGAAGTACCCCATGGCAGAAAAGGAAACTTTTTATATCACTACGCCCATCTATTATCCAAGTGGCAAACTGCACATTGGCAATTCTTATACAACGATTGCATGTGATGCTGTTGCACGTTATAAACGTTTGATGGGCTTTGATGTGTTTTATCTAACTGGGGTAGATGAACACGGACAGAAAATCGAGAAAAAAGCAGAAGAATTAGGCGTAGAGCCACAGGAATATGTAGACAAAATGGCTGCAGATGTCAAAAAACTATGGAAAACATTAGATATCAGCTACGATAAATTCATTCGCACAACTGATGATTATCATAAAGCAGCAGTTCAAAAAATCTTTGATCGTTTGCTTGAACAAGGCGATATTTACTTAGGTGAATATGAAGGTTGGTATTCTGTCTCTGATGAGGAATTCTTTACAGAAACTCAACTTGCAGAAGTATACAAAGATGAAGACGGCAAAGTGATCGGCGGGAAAGCGCCAAGTGGTCATGAAGTTGAGCTAGTCAAGGAAGAGTCTTATTTCTTCCGTATGAGTAAGTATGCAGATCGCTTGTTAGAGTACTACGAAGAACACCCAGAGTTTATCCAACCTGAATCACGTAAAAATGAGATGATCAATAACTTCATCAAACCAGGTTTAGAAGATCTAGCAGTTTCACGGACGACATTCAGCTGGGGAATCAATGTTAAAAATGATCCGAAACATGTAGTGTATGTCTGGATCGATGCGTTGTCGAACTACATCACCGCACTGGGCTACGGTTCAGAAGACGATCAATTATTCCAGAAATATTGGCCCGCAGATGTCCATATGGTTGGAAAAGAAATCGTTCGGTTCCATACGATCTATTGGCCGATCATGTTGATGGCATTAGATATCCCATTGCCAAAGAAAGTCTTTGGACATGGCTGGTTGTTGATGAAAGACGGCAAGATGTCTAAATCGAAAGGCAATGTCGTTTATCCAGAAATGCTCGTAGAACGCTATGGCTTAGATGCTTTGCGTTATTACTTATTGCGTGCAGTACCATTTGGTTCAGATGGCGTATTTACACCAGAAGACTTTGTGTCACGTGTGAACTACGATTTGGCGAATGACTTAGGGAATCTTTTGAATCGAACGATTGCAATGATCAATAAATATTGTGATGGCATGGTTCCTGACTATGCGTCATTAGTGACACCGTTTGACAGTGAGTTATCAACAACTGCTGCGAATGTGGTTGGTCGTTATCATGACGCAATGGAAAAAATGGAATTCAACACTGCTTTAGCCGAAATCTGGGTATTGATTTCTCGTGCCAACAAATATATCGATGAAACAGAACCTTGGGTCTTAGCAAAAGACGAAGAGAAGAAAAAAGAGTTAGAGAGCGTGATGATCCACTTAGCTGAATCGTTACGTATCACTGCGATCCTCTTACAACCGATCATGACAGAAACACCAACTAAAATCTTCAATCAATTAGGGTTGGATGCCGAGACGATGAACCTTGAAGGATTACACTTCGGTGAATTCCCATCTGGGACAAAAGTCGTTGCAAAAGGTACACCGATTTTCCCACGCTTAGAGCTGGAAGAAGAAATTGCGTATATCCAAGCAAAAATGTCAGAAGGTACTCAAACAAATGAGGACTCTGTCAAATGGGACCCAGAAGAAACAGAGCTTGTTTCGACTAAAGAAAAACAAATCAAATTCGATGTATTTGAAAAAGTCGAATTAAAAGTAGCAGAAGTCATCAATTGCCAAAAAGTCGAAGGGGCAGATAAATTATTGCAATTCCGTCTAGATGCAGGAGATGACCAAGACCGTCAAATCTTATCCGGTATTGCCGAATTTTATCCTGATCCAAGTGAATTGATCGGCAAAAAATTAGTGATCGTTGCTAACTTGAAACCACGCAAAATGCGCGGGCTGATCAGTCAAGGAATGATTCTTTCAGCAGAAGCAGCTGATGGTTCATTACAAGTGATCGAAGCACCAAAAGGTATGCCAAACGGTTCTGAAGTTGGCTAATCAATGACTGTTAAGAACTATTCTAGGCTCTTTGTCAATAAGGACTGATGAGTTGTGCAAAATCAAATCTGGGTCAGAATGAACCTCATTCTGGCTCAGATTTTTTGTTATCTTACTTTGATTAATTGATTGATCAAAAAGATTCTAATTCTCATGTTCTCGAATGATTTAAATCCGTAGGATACTCGTTTCATTGTCTTTATGTGGGTATTCTTCGCTTCTATTTTTCCATTGGAATAAGGATAGATCATTGCGTTGGTGATGCCTTCTTCATAGGTCAGAAGGTTTTGAAGCTTTTCCCGAAAGCTGTCATCCAACGTTTCGGGAAGTTCTGCTAATAAGGAGAAAAATAAGTCAGGGTCTTTGTCTCGAAAGGCTTCAACTAATTCATGAAAAAAGGGATACGCCTCCTTTAGGGGCGTAGAAAACTCAAGCAATCGATCAATCATCATTGCTTCAGTAAGAAATGGGTATTTTGGTGCTCGGAAACTTTTCCATGTTTTGTATTCATAATGGTTGATGTTTGCACGATTTTTTAGCAAAAAGCGCCAGTTCTTTTTCAGTTTTTCTGCCTGGCTTTTCTGTCCTGCTTTACGAAGTTCATTCATTTCACGGATACGCAACTCATTGAACGCTTGATTCATGTGTTTGACAATATGAAACCGATCAATCACTATTTTCGCATTTGGCAGAACACGTTTGGTGAGCTGGAAGTAGGCGGCGTTCATGTCTGTCACCAAGAATTCTACTTCTTCTGGATTGGTACACTTTAAGAAATAGCTTGTTAATCGAGGTAATTTACGCGTAGGCAAAACATCTATTAATTTTCCTGTTTCGCCATCTGCGCAAATAAAGCTCATTTTATCTTCTATGGAAGCATGCGAACGAAATTCATCAACCATCAATACTCTTGGGAGAATCTTCTTAGATTGCTTTGGTAAATAGCTTTTAAACTCTTTCAATGTACGAATAACAGTGGTCAAAGATACCTGACAGCTTTTCGCAATAAAAGATAAAGATACTTTTTCAGTCAGTAAAGAAGCAATTTTATATCTAACATGATTTGCGATTGAATGTCTGGATTGGACAAAATAACTTTGAGCAGTCCAATGGGTTCGGCAGTTTTTACAGGTATAGCGCTGCTTTTTTAGGCGCATAACCAAAGGCATATGATTGTATTGTTCAAAACGGACAATCGTTTCTTTTTTTCCATTTTTCACTATAATTGCTTTCCCGTTTCCATCTACCACAGTAGAACCACAACTTCTACAAGCACGAGGAGTAGGCGAGAGAACAGCATCGACGACCAACGTCTTTTTCTTCTGAAGGGTCTCGTAAGAGACCTCTGTAATCATCAAATCTTTCTCTATTATTCTCAGCATTTTTTTGATAGAATCATTCATATAGCATATCGTCCTCTCAGTTGTTTATTTTGTGGTGATTTAATCATACTAGAGAACGATATGTTTTTTAATACCTAAAATGAAAATGGGACTGAAGAATCAATTCTGATTCATCAGTCCCATAAATTATAGAGCCCTATTCTAAGCAAATAAGCTTAGAATAGTTCTTTTTTGATAACCTTACTTTTCATGGCTCTATAAAAATAAAACTAACGAGGTTGTGCGAACACCGTTTATTTGTTTTTAGGGGGTACGAAAGGACGAATCTCCTCGGCTTTTTTATAACTTTGATTGAGTGACAAATTTTTTGGAACTGCAGTATTAAACCATTCATTCATGTTACAATAAGAAAGAAAAGTGAGTAAGTAAACGATCCAAGCCGAATGAGCAGGTCATTGGCTTAGTTAGCGCTTGATAAGAAATAGGATAACTATGCTATCTATTGGAAGGAGACGAAAGATGAATGTGGCTGAGTTAGATTTAGTTACCCGATTTGTACTGGAAAAAAAAGCAAATCTGCATGGCGGAATTTACCATTTGACTCAAGTAGAAATGGCGTATAACTCCAATCGAATCGAAGGGTCGAGAATTTCTGAGAAGCAAACCGCCTTAATATTTGAAAATAATATTCTCCCTCCTGCTGAAAGTGGCGAGGCAACGAAACTAGATGATATCAAAGAAACAGAAAATCATTTCAAAGGTTTCGATTACGTGATCGATCATATCGAAGAACCGTTATCGAATGATTTTATCAAAGAACTACATCGAATTTTGAAACGAGGAACAACTGATGAAAACAATCCGCTAACACCTGTCGGAGAATTTAAACTTGTTCAAAATATGATTGGTTTTGGTTATGATGAGGTTGAAACCATAGCATCCGAGGAAGTAACTGAAAAAATGACGGAATTACTTGCTCACTATGAGAACTCAAAAAAACAAAGCTTAGTTGAAATTGCAGATTTTCATGTGAAATATGAACGCATCCACCCATTTGCAGATGGCAACGGACGTATGGGACGTTTGATGATGTTCAAAGAATGCTTGAGGCACAATATCATGCCTTTCGTGATCAAAGTTGTCCATCGTGAGTTCTACTACAGAGGTTTAAGTAATTGGGGAACCGAGAATGGTTATTTACTTGATACTTTAGGTATGAGTCAAGATATGTATGAACAGTTTTTAAAAAAAATGAAATTCACAGGATCGGTTCATCAATAAAATAGCTTTATAGATATATTGAAAAAGTCGAGCGATGATAATCATCGTCCGACTTTTTTTAGTTTTAGCCGTTGTTTGACTTTCGTTGGCAATAATGCTGCGACGATTGAAAATGGAATACATAGAATATACCAAGCAATCAGGCGGCTATTGCCGTAACGTACATAAATCTTGGTCAATAGCGAGTGAAGGATCACCAGCCCTAGGAGCAAGCTGATCGCAAAGAACCATCTTGTATCCCAATCAGTCAAGTGGCGCAAGGCGTTCATGGTTAAAGGATAGCCGTAGAAAAAAATCCCGACCATCGTGACGCGCCAATTTTTGACGATCGTTTGAACATTCAATAGTAAAAAGATGACCGATAGTAAAAAAGCAATGGGCGGAAACAAGCCGACGAGAAAGGAATAGACGATTCCCCACAACAACATCCCAGGCCCTTTGATCAAGGCGGCAATGAGAAGAAAACTAGCCATCAATAGCAATTGCTGTGTCAATGTCGCAATTGTTAGCCAGCCAAATAAAATCAACAATAACCAATGTAGCTTGGATTGTTTTTGTTCTTTTTGTGGAAAGAAAGTAGTACCTTTATCTTTTAGATAAGATGCTAGTTTTGGATCGATCGATTGAAAATCCATAGGGTACCTCCTGACATTTCAAGTAGCTTCATTCTATAAGAAGTAAGACAAGAATACATCCGTCTTTAGAGGGATATTTTCACTACAAATTTCTGAAAAGAATGGTAAAATGAAAAGTTCTCGGTTATACTGAAAAAAATAAAAAAGAAATACGAAATGAGGAAGAGGATGAAGGGGAAATTAAAACGCGAGATCAATTTGTTTGGTGCATTATCCACAGTAATGGGAACTGTGATCGGCGCCGGCGTCTTTTTTAAAACAGCAGCGGTAGTGGCAAGTACACAATCAACAAGTTTGACGTTACTCGCGTGGTTGTTAGGGGGATTCTTAACGATCTGTGCGGGGCTAACAGTCGCTGAATTAGCCACTGCCATTCCTGAAACAGGTGGAGCTGTCAAGTATATTGAAGCAGCTTACGGTAAGTTACCAAGTTTTTTGTTAGGCTGGGCACAAAGTTTGATTTACTTTCCAGCCAACATTGCGGCATTATCGATCATCTTTGCAACACAGCTGATCAATCTCTTACAGCTATCTCCTGATTATTTATTGGTGATTGCTATTATTACAGCACTTTCTATCACTGGATTGAATCTGTTAGGGACCAAAGTTGGTGCGTACGTTCAATCGATTACATTGGTAGTCAAGTTGATCCCAATTGCAGTGATCATTATTTGGGGGCTTCTGACACCCGGACAGGGTACTGTTCAATTATTTCCAGTAGAAGCCGGACAAGGTGTTTCATGGGCAGAAGGACTTAGTGGTGCTTTGTTGGCGACACTATTCGCTTACGATGGCTGGTTAGGTGTCGGAGCCATGGCTGGAGAAATGAAACGTCCAGAAAAGGATCTACCAAAAGCGATTATTTTAGGATTGAGTTTTGTGACATTCGTTTATCTATTGATCAACTTCGTCTTTTTAAAAACATTACCGATTGATCAAATTGCTGGAAACTTGAATGCTTCATCTGATGCGTCAGCGGTCATCTTCGGTGAACTAGGAGGAAAAATCGTTACGATCGGTATTTTGATCTCTGTCTACGGCGCACTGAATGGTTATACGTTGACTGGGATTCGTGTTCCATATGCAATGGCATTAGAAAATGAGTTGCCGTTCAGTAACCAGTTGACAAAGCTCTCAAAAAAATTCACCGTTCCTTATGTCCCTGCGTTGTTCCAACTAGCGATTGCATGTATCATGATGAGCTTGGGTTCATTTGATTTTCTGACAGATATGTTGATTTTTGTCATGTGGCTATTTAGCTTATTGATTTTTATTGGCGTATTTATTTTAAGAAAGAAAGCCCCAGAGATGCCTCGTCCATACAAAGTACCCCTTTATCCAGTGATACCGATCATTGCGATTTTAGGAGCCATCTTTATTTTAGGGATGACACTGATCACACAAACGAATTTGGCATTGATCGGAATCTTAGTCACATTGTTAGGTGTACCTGTGTTTTACTACAAAAAAAGACAAACTGAAAGTAACTAACTGATAATGAAAAGACAAGAAGTGAATCAAGTCATTTCTTGTCTTTCTTTGTACGATATCTCATGTTTTTTAGTCTTTGAGACTTCTTTAACGCCTGCTTATATGCTAAAGTAATGAATGAAAAGGAGAGATAAAGATGATATTTGATTCTCATACTCATTTGAACGCGGAACAATTCAATGATGATATTCCTGAAACGATCCAGCGTGCAGAAGAACTAGGTGTGACTAAAATGGCCGTTGTAGGCTTTGATACACCAACGATCGAAAAGTCCTTGATGCTTAGTCAAGATTACCCAAACATTTATAGCATCATCGGCTGGCATCCTACAGAAGCTGGTAGCTATACGAAAGAAATCGAAAACAAACTACAAGAACAACTGACTTTACCAAAAGTGGTTGCTTTAGGTGAAATCGGACTGGATTATTATTGGATGGAAGATCCCAAAGAAGTCCAAGATAAAATCTTTAGAAGACAGATCGCCATCGCAAAAGAAATGCGTCTACCGATCAGTATCCATACGAGAGATGCCTTGGAAGACACTTATAAGGTGTTAAAAGAAGAAGACATTCGTGATATTGGCGGAATCATGCATAGCTTTAGTGGTGATTATGAATGGGCACAACGTTTCCTTGATTTAGGGATGCACATTTCTTTTAGTGGTGTCGTGACATTCAAAAAGGCGTTAGATGTGCAAGAAGCAGCGACAAACGTCCCAATGGATCGTCTATTAGTGGAAACGGATGCTCCTTATTTAGCGCCAGTGCCCTATCGAGGAAAAAGAAATGAACCAGGGTATACTCGTTACACAGTCGAAAAGATCGCTGAACTTCGTCAACTACCAATGGAAGAAGTTGCGGCACAAACATGGAAAAACGCCCATCATTTATTTGGATTATCAGAGCATGACTAAGTTAAAGATCCAAGAAATCATTGTTGTCGAAGGGAAAGACGATACGAGAAGGCTACAAGAAGTGGTTGAAGCCGATACGATAGAAACGATTGGTTCAGCGATCAATGAAGAAATCTTGATGCAGATCGAACATGCACAGGAAACTAGGGGAATCATTATTTTTACGGACCCAGATTTCTCAGGTGAGAAGATCCGTAAAACGATCATGGAAGTGGTACCACAAGCAAAACATGCATTTTTGCCAAGGAACCAAGCCGTACCGAAAAAAAAGGGAAGCTTAGGGGTCGAACATGCGAGTGATGAAGCGATATTAGAAGCGTTGAAAAAGGTCGTTACGCCAGTCGATGATGAGACCCAAGTACCGGAGATCACTAGACAAATGCTGGTTGCATATGGATTGATTGCCGGAGCACATGCAAAAGAAAAACGTGAGATGCTAGGTGATGAATTACGCATCGGCTATACGAACGGAAAACAATTGGAAAAACGATTGAACATGTTCCGAATTACGTTAACTGAGTTTAAGCAGGCAATGAAAAAAGTGGAGGATCATTATGAGTGAATATCGGGATATTGCAACACCCACTAGAACAAAAGAAATTTTATTGAAGCACGGCTTCTCTTTTAAGAAGAGCTTAGGACAAAACTTTTTGACAGAGCCGAATATCCTTCGAAAAATCATTGAAACTGGTCAAATCGATCAGCAGACTAATGTGATCGAAGTAGGGCCAGGAATTGGTGCATTAACAGAGCAAATCGCGCGTCATGCCAAACAAGTAGTCGCATTTGAAATCGACGATCGATTGATTCCTGTCTTGGCAGATACCCTTTCACCTTATCCGAATGTCACAGTCATCCACCAAGATATTTTGAAAACTGATTTAGCAGAGGCAGTCAATACTCAATTCAATGAGCGGTTACCATTGAAAGTGGTGGCTAATTTGCCTTATTATATTACGACACCGATCATGATGCACTTTCTTGAATCAGAAGTAGTGGTTGACGAAATGATCGTGATGATGCAAAAAGAAGTCGCTGATCGCATCTCAGCAAAACCGGGAACAAAAGCATATGGTTCTTTATCGATCGCTGTGCAATACTATATGGAAGCAAGTTTGGCGTTTATTGTGCCAAAAACAGTATTTGTGCCACAACCAAACGTGGATTCAGCAATCTTGAAATTGACAAGACGCGCAATACCAGCAGTTTCCGTAACGGATGAAAAAGCCTTTTTCCGTCTGACAAAGGCTGCGTTTCAACAGCGTAGAAAAACTTTATGGAATAATTTGCAACATGCCTATGGGAAAGACGAAGAAACTAAAAGTTGGTTAACCGCAAGTCTAACAGAGGCAGGAATCGATCCGAAAAGACGAGGAGAAACACTTTCTTTAGAAGAATTTGCTGCTTTGAGCAATGCTATGGAACATCTAAAAAAATAAAATGAGGAATAGAAGGCTGAAAAAGTCTTTTCGCTCTAAGTCTGAAGGCATCACTTGAGAAAACCATTTTGGGTATTCTTCAAGTGATGCCTGACTATTTTAGGAAACAAGATCCCAAATCAAATTCTTGGATTTTAAAGAGGGTGGTATTTCAGGCGCCTTGTTCCTCTTGATGTGTCTTGACACATTAGAAAGTTAGCGGTACAATAGGTCAAAACAAATGTGTCAAGACACATCAAGGGAGTAAAAAAATGAAAACAAATTCTGTAAGAAAATTGACAATTTCCGCTTTATTGATCGGGATGGGCGTTCTTATTCCGATGATCATGCCTAAGATCGTAATTCCGCCTGCTTCATTTACACTAGCTTCACATGTGCCATTATTTATCGCAATGTTTTTTTCACCCGGTGTAGCTGTGGCAGTGGCGCTAGGTACAACATTTGGTTTCTTCTTGACGACACCTGTGATTATTGCGCTTCGTGCATTGTCTCATTTGGTATTCGCTCTAATCGGTGCATGGTATTTACAAAAAAAACCAGGGATCGTCTTAAAAGACGGGCAATTCACATTAATGAACTGGCGTTTTCAAGGGTTTAACTTATTGATCGGCGTGATCCACTCGATCATCGAAATGCTAGTGGTGAGTGTGTTCTTCTTCATTGGGAATATGCCGGAAACATACTATGCAGAAGGCTACTTCTATACCGTATTCATCTTGATGGGGATCGGTGGCTTGATCCATAGTTTGGTGGATTACAATATCGCTTACTTCATTGCCGGAACATTGAGTAAATTCTTTGATGTCCCAGTTTTCACTGCTGCCAAGAAACAGCAAAAGAAAGAGATCGTGCAAGGAACGATCAAAAAAGTCGTTTAGCAATGCCACAGATAAAGACTGAAAAATAACCAAAAAAAGACCCAAGATCGAACGATCGTTGGGTCTTTTACGTATCATCAAGTTCTGTTTCGTTTATGGGATCGTGATGACATCTTCTGTATCTTTATCAAAGAAATGGCCTTTATTGATATTGAAGGCAAGGTCGATCATTTCTCCTGGTTTATGGAAGTCACGCGCGTCAACTTTTGAAATGAACTCAGTTGTTCCAGTGCGAGTATAAAGCATGGTTTCTGCGCCTAGTAATTCTGAAACAACGACTTCTGAATTGACAACAGTTTCTGGTGAGGCATCCAAGACAACTTGTTCACTGTGGATATCTTCAGGACGAATACCAAAGACAAGTTCTTTGCCTTCATAACCTTTTTCAACTAGTACTTTATTTTTACCTTCAGGGATTCTCAATTTTAGTCCATGACCATCTGAGATAACGCCTTGGCTTAATTTTACGTTGAAAAAGTTCATGGCAGGCGAACCAATGAAACCAGCAACGAACATGTTGACTGGTGTGTCATAAACTTCTTTCGGTGAACCGATTTGTTGGATAAATCCATCTTTCATGATGACGATACGGTCTGCCATCGTCATCGCTTCTGTTTGGTCATGGGTAACGTAAATGGTTGTTGTTTCTAAGCGTTGATGCAACTTCGCGATCTCGGCACGCATGGCTACACGTAGTTTGGCATCCAAGTTTGACAATGGCTCATCCATCAAGAAGACTTTCGCATCACGTACGATGGCACGACCTAAAGCCACACGCTGACGTTGCCCCCCAGAAAGAGCAGCAGGTTTACGTTTTAAGTATTCAGTCAAACCAAGGATCTCTGCAGCATTTTCTACACGTTGTTGGATGTCTGCTTTATCGTATTTACGCAATTTCAAACCAAACGCCATGTTGTCAAATACCGTCATGTGAGGGTATAAGGCATAGTTTTGGAATACCATCGCGATATCACGGTCTTTAGGAGCAACATCGTTCATTACTTTGCCTCCGATATTCAATTCTCCTTCGGAAATATCTTCAAGACCAGCGATCATTCGTAGAGTTGTTGATTTCCCACAACCGGAAGGACCAACGAATACGATAAATTCGCGATCTTTGATTGCCAAGTTAAAGTCAGTAACAGAATAGTTTTCTGCATTATCATATTTCTTGTATACATTTTTCAGAGCCATTTCTACCATCGTACAAACCACGCTTTCTTTTTTTCTTTTATTTGATGTGTTTAGTATAGTTGAAAGCGCTATCTATATTCAATGTCACAATGAACAAGAATTCGTAGGAACTTTCGTCAATGTGTACAAAATAATTGGAAAGTGCGTGAGATTACTAAATCTGCCACCTATAAAATAGAATAAATGATGTTCATGAAACAGATCCTTCAACAATGAGAGCAAACTCCAGCAATATGGCAATTTATTTTTTTGTTTTTACTGCTCGAGTTATCAAAGATTTACCGTGTATTCACTATCTTAGAGCGTATAATACTTTGTAGATATTAAGAGATATAAAAAAGGAGGCAACCAAGAAAACAAAATTTGATTTTCATGTTAAATTAAGTTAAACTCGATTTAACATAAGCTGGGAGATGATAATAATGGAAACGACTGTTAGAAAGATTGGAAATTCTGTAGGAGCAATTTTTCCCAAAGATATTTCTCCAGAAGTTGGAAAAATATATACGATTATTAAAATAGGTGAAACATATGTATTAAAGCCCAAAAAAGAAGATATTTTTAAGACTCCAGAGGCATGGGCAGGCTTTAGAGATTCAATCACCCAAGAAGATAAAGAGTGGGATGAGATGAACCTTGAGGGGGAGGAACTATAAATGGATTATCCAAAGCAAAAAGATATTGTATGGCTGGATTTTGATCCAGCTAGAGGAAAGGAAATAAAGAAGCGAAGACCAGGTTTGGTAGTAAGTAAGAATAAATTCAACCAATACACTGGTTTTTGTTTGATTTGCCCAATCACATCAACTGAAAGAAAATTTGATACATATATTAAGATCAAAGAACCACAAATCATTTCTGGACAAGTTGTTACACATCAATTGCGTTCAATTGACTACACCTCTAGAAACATAATAAAAATTGAACAATGTGATATTCTCACATGGGTGGATGTACTAGAAGTCCTTGATATGTTTTTATAGAAATTTGAAAAATATCAAACCACAAAGAAATTTGGTACACTGGTAAAAAAGGAGTGAGGACGGATGAAGATAGCATTGATTGCACATGATCGCAAAAAAGAATTGATGATAAAATTTACCACTGCTTACAAAACGATACTGGAACAACATGAACTATTCGCGACAGGGACGACCGGACAAAAGATTGCAGAAGCCACAGGATTATTGGTCCATCGGTTCAATTCAGGACCTTTAGGCGGTGACCAACAAATTGGCGCGATGATCTCAGAAGATGAATTGGATCTAGTGATTTTCCTGCGTGATCCTTTAGCAGCTCAACCTCATGAACCTGATGTCACTGCGTTGATCCGCTTGGCTGATGTATATGATATTCCTTTAGCAACGAATATCGGTACCGCAGAAGTTTTATTACGAGGGCTTGAAGCCGGATTTTTGGAGTTCCGACAAGTGATCCATGAAGAAGGAAGTAAGATCCCTTTTCCTAATAAGATTTAAAATTCGGATTTTATGAGGATAGAGACAGTTGATCAAGGCGAATGTCTGCCATGTTACGAACTTAGGAATCGTTTTCGTTTAGAACATTAGGTTTTTTTATTTACAGTTCTTCCTTTTCTATGCTATAGTTTGTCTGGGATAAGTTCCCACTATTAACAGAGTAGAAAATAAAGCGTTAAGTGCTTAGAGGATGGGATGTTGCCTCTAGGACGAAGGACGTAAGTTCGCGGTTTTATTTTCGCATTCGCTGCATGAAACATGTAGCAGCTCTTAAAGGAGATGCTAGAAATGAAGAAAAATCGTTTAGATGCTCGTATGATTACGATCATGGGACTGCTGATCGCATTGATGGTCACGTTGTCTCGCTTAGTTTCATTTGAAACACCATTACTCAAAATCAGTGTAACGTTCATTCCCCAAGTAATCATGGGTATTTTATTTGGCCCATTTTGGACAGGGGTCGGTTCTGTGTTAGCTGATGTGGTGGGTATGGCATTATTTCCTAAATCTGTCTTTTTCATTGGCTTCACGTTGAATGCTTTTATTGAAGGAGCGATTTATGGGTTCTTTTTCTATCGCAAAGAGATCACTTGGAAAAATGCAATCTTAGCCACGCTCAGTGTGACAGTGTTCGTTAGCTTGATCCTGACACCATTATGGTTGGTCATCATGTATCAAGTACCGATGAACTGGGTATTCTGGGGACCACGTTTATTAAAAGCCATTATCTGGTTGCCGATCCAATCGACGATGATCTACGTGATTGGGCGCGCCATGCCATATAAAAGAATTTTGCGGAGTTTAACGACGCATACAAAATAAAAAACAAGCAGTCTTCCCATCCCAGAAGACTGCTTGTTTTTTGCATAGATCAGAAAAATCATCTGATTCGATGTTCACTATTTTTCAACCGATCCAGTAAATTGCGCTTGATAAAGTTGACGATAGCTACCATCTTCGATTTTCAATAATTCATCATGTGTTCCTATCTCAACGATTGCCCCTTGGTCCATCACGAGGATCTGATCGGCATTTTTGATCGTGGACAAGCGATGGGCAATCACAAAACTAGTTTTTCCTTCCATCATTTTTAGGAAGGCATTTTGGATTTTCTTCTCTGTCAATGTATCCACTGAACTTGTTGCTTCATCAAGTATCAACATGGGTGGATTACTGATCATCGTACGAGCGATCGTCAGTAATTGACGCTGCCCATCGGAGATTTTTAATCCCTGTCCACCAATGCGTGTATCTAGTTTTTGTGGCAAGCGTTGGACAAATTCATACATATAGGCTGATTTTAGGGCCTCATTGATTTCTTCATCACTGGCATCTGGCTTCCCGTAACGTAAGTTTTCTCGTAGCGTACTGTCGAATAACCAAGTATCTTGTAAAACCATCCCAAAGCTTTTACGTAAGGAATCACGGGCGATTTGGGTAATATCATAATCGTCGATCATGATCGTCCCAGAATTGACATCGTAAAACCGCATCAATAAATTCACTAATGTGGATTTACCAGCTCCTGTTTTACCAACGATTGCCACTGTTTGACCTGGTTTGGCAACAAAGCTGAAATTCTCGATCAACCGTTGTTGTGGCTCATAAGAGAAAGAAACATGTTTAAAAGCGACCTCGCCTTTGATCGTTTGAGGATCAAGTTGATACGCAAAAGGTTCATCTGGCGTTTCTTCCGGTTGGTCGATCAATTCAAATGCTCGTTCTAAACCAGAAAATGCTGTTTGGATCTGTGTCGTGATCCCTGATAATTCAATAAAAGGTTTTGAAAACTGACTTGAATAGATCGTAAAGCTTGAAATGATCCCGACAGTAATCGTTGAATCACTTCGTAAGGCAAGTAAACCACCAATCAAACCAATGGAGAGATAGGCTAAGTGATCGACAAAACGAGAAGATGGGTTCGTTAATGAAGAAGAGAATTGCGCGCGCTGCCCTTTCTCATATAAGTCAGCATTCAATGCGCTGAATTGCTGTTGATTGACTTCTTCTTGTTGGAACGCTTTGATGATTTTTTGATTACCGATACGTTCCGTAACGAATCCTGAAATGTTCCCAATGATTTTTTGTTGGTTATCAAAATCATTTTGAGAAGCCCGTGCGACTAACCAGCTGACTAAGAAAATGATTGGTGTCGAACAAATGACGACAAGTGTCAATAACGGACTCAAGTTGAGCATGAAGATCAGTGAGAGGATAATGATCGCTACCCCAGAAAATAATTGATTGAACGCCGCTGATATCGCGATGGAGATATTGTCCATGTCATTTGTGAAACGGCTGACGATATTCCCATGTGAATTTTGATCATAGTATCTTAAAGGTAAAAGATTCAAACGAGCAAAGGCATCTTTTCGTAGATTCGCAACGGAGAGGTAAGCCAATCGGTTACTTAATACTTGGATCAGCCATTGACTGATGACATTAAGTAAAACGATCCCGCCAAACATCACCAGAAGTTGGACTAATCGAGTAAAGTTGACTTGTCCCACACCAACCATTTGATCGATACTTAGACCGATTTGTAAGGTCATTACGACGGTAGCAACACCATTGACGATTCCCAACAAGACAGCTAACCAAATTTCACGTGGATGGGCCGTCAGATAAGGAACAAAACGTTTGAGCGTTTGCCAAGATAGTTTTTTTGTTTTCATTTTATTCCTCCTCCTGTGATGCCACGATTTCACGATACTCAGAAGATTGACTAAGCAATGTATCGTGCGTACCCTGGGCCACGATTTTTCCTTGATCCATGACGAGGATATGCTCTGCTTGTTGAATCGAACGGATGCGTTGAGAAATAATGATGACCGTTGTGTTGAGGGAAGTTTGTAGTGCTTGGCGTAAGTTTAGATCCGTTTGATAATCAAGGGCACTCAAGGAGTCATCTAAGATCAATAAGGCGGGTTTGGCGATCAATGCACGAGCAATCGTCAACCGTTGTTTTTGTCCTCCGGAAAAGTTTTTCCCATTCTCCATGACTCTTGTGTCTAAACCTTTGGGTAATTGGCGAACAAAATCCTCCGCTTGGGCAATTGCCAAAGCTTCCCAACACTCTGCGTCTGTCGCGTCAGGTTTTCCCCACTGAAGATTTTCCCGAATGGTACCGGTGAATAAGACAGCCGTTTGTGGTACTTGCGAAATCTGACTTCGTAATGTATCTAAGGGCCAGTCACGAACGTCTTGTTCATCAAATAGCACAGAGCCTTCACTAACATCATAAAAACGTGGGATCAATTGTGTCAATGTCGTCTTCCCACTTCCGGTCGGACCAATGATCCCTAAGACAGTTTGGCGTTTCAAAGTGAAATTGATTCCTTGTAATGACAGACCAGATTCTGGCGTATAACGAAAATCTACGTTTTTAAATTGTAGAATTGTTTCAGAATCCATGACTGGTTCACTAGGAGTCTCAGCATCTGTAATGGTATTTTCGGTATCTAAGACTTCTTTGACCCGCTGAGCAGAAGCTTCTGCACGAGTAAAAATCACGACAAGATTGGAAACGACGATCAAGGCTAATAACATTTGGTTCATGTAATTGATCAATGCTAAAACTTGTCCTTGTTGTAAGGAACCGATATTTACCTTGACCCCGCCGACAGTCAATAGACAAATGATTCCGACATTCATGATCAATGTCGTTGCCGGAGAGAGCAAAGCGGAGATATTGGAAACACGTAAATAATTTTTTGCTAAGACATCTGTGTTTTCATCAAATGTTTCGATTTCTTTATTGGTACGTGAAAATGCTCGGATCACACGAACCCCGCTTAAGTTTTGGCTAACAGTCTCGTTTAGACCATCCAACTTTTCTTGGACTTTTTGATAGAGGGGGATCGTCTTACGGATAATAAAGTATAAAATGATTGAAAAAATTGGTAATAAAGCTAAGAAGAATAGCCCGACTTGCCAGTCGATCACAAACGCCATCACTACTGATCCAATACTTAAAAAAGGTGCTCGGATCAATAAACGGATAACCATTGCGAGTGCAAGTTGTAGCTGATTGATATCATTGGTCATCCGCGTGATCAATGTATCCGTCCCAAAATGATTTAATTCACTATGGGAGAAAGAGTTGATTTTTTTGATGAGTTGATTTCTAAGTTCTGTTCCAAACCCTTGAGAGGCAATGGATGAATAATATTGACAAATAATGGCACAGATCAATCCGATCACCGACATCGCGATCATCCAGATACCCATATTGATGATTACTTCACGATTGTTCATTTTTAGCCCATTATCGATCAGCGAAGCCATCAGTAAAGGTAAAATCAATTCAAAGACTGCTTCTAAAAATTTAAATACAGGACCTAGGATGATTTGTTTTCGATAGTCTTTCGCATAGCGCAATAACTGAATCATAAAAATTTCCTCCTAAAAACAAGTTACCCAATATTGTTCGAACGTCTATCGGCAAAAAACAACCGATTTATGATAAATAGATATCCTTAAAGCAACAAAAATATCTTGCAGCGAGAAATCTAACGATGATATAACTAGGTACTCTCATATTGTAGCTTATGAAATTTAGAATGAAAAGAGAACAAGCCTTTTCATAATCCGCACATTTTAGTAAAACTTAAGAAATCACACCATAACGCTTAACGCGTTGTCGCTCTTGCAACGCCTATAATTGAATAAACCATAGAAAAAAATAATTACAAAAAAGCACCATCTACAAAAAATTGACGAACAACTCTCGTAGATGGTGACTTATTTCCGTGGCTAAAGATTCCTGCCTCGGTCTCTTTCGGTCATTAATAATTTTTTATTTTTGTAAGTCAGCTAAAACTGTTTCACCTTTAACATCGACATCAATGACATTATAGAACCCATTTTTAGTATCAGCGACATCCCAAACAGCTAAGATCACATGATAACCTAATCGGTCATTGGGAATGTTGATCGAATGTGTCGGATTAGTAGAAGCTAGTTGTCCATCATTGCCTACTTCACCAATGAATTCCAAGTCGTCTCTTGTCAACGCATCATTTTGATCCCAACCGGCTTTCGTCATGTAGTAATGCCATTTCGTTGTTGCATGGTTGGCAGTAAATGTCCAAGTAAAATCATTTGCACCAGCTGTCAGTTGTTGTTTTGTCCACAATGAGGCTGTTTGTTGATCCAATAAGAAATCACCTACCGTACCATTTGCAGAAGCGATTTGACCATCTTCAGGTCCTGCAGCTGGGAATCCTTTTGGTGCTTCAAGGGATTGTGGCTCATTGATAACAGCTCCGTATTTTTTGAATGCAGCATTCCAGTTTGTATTTTTGTCAAGGCTTCCTTGGTAGCCACGACTTGCTGGTTCAGAAACATAACCATGAGCAGCAACATCAACAGAAGTAAGCGTGCTTGCTCCGATACCTGCCAAAATGAATCCTAAACCAATTAATGTACTCTTTTTCATAATAATTCCTCCGATATTTTTACTTTATGTAATGTACGATTGTTATCATAACTGATATATTTTTAATCTGAAAATTATGTATGTTATTGCAACAAAAAAATTTCGTTCATCGCGAGTGTTATTAGAAATTATACTATTTAGTCATTTTTTAGGTGAAACGCAAATGTTCGCTGGAGAAAGAACTGCCACTGAAGGAGTCGCGTTTGCACAGTATAGAAAGGGGAGACATGGGGATAAAACAAGTAACAAAAGAATTTATTGAGAGGAAATGTAGAGAACGAATCAGAAAATGAAGGAAGCAACGTTATGCACCTACACAGGCAGTAGGCTGGTGCGCCCTTGTAGGTGGTCCATATGACTGGCCAGGATTTGTTGACTTTAGTAATCGGTGCCCCTGAAAGGAATACACGAAGACGCATTTCTTCAATGCGTTGCATTTCTGATAGTTCTTTGATCGATAATCGTCTGACTACGAAATGTGCAATGAACTGTTTAGAAACTCTCGTATCAAGCACGCCATTCCAGTGGAACCTATCGAATCAATCGAGAATAAACAGAGAGACTTAAAAACCGTGTATCTTCTCATTGGGAGTGAGGAGATACGCGGTTATTTTAGGCAGTATTCACTTGGCGTTGTGGAGAGAGGCGATCGCACGTACTTTTGACAACGACTTTTGTGTGATGATCATTGTTCGGAAAATCACATACTTCAGCGCAAAATTTTTCTTTTAGATTGATCATGTAGTCTTTACTCGTAGAAAGATCTAACCATTCAAAAAACGCAATACCCGTTTCCACTTCTTTTAAAGCTGTTTTTTGTCCATCAGCTAGTTTATCTAAAGCAGTAAACACTTTGTAATGTGCAAGATCGAGTGTTTGTTTGTGTGTCGTCGCGATTTTTTTTAATTGGGCTAGAAATAATTTGCGTAATGTGGTTGATTCACGGTTAAAAGAAAGACGTATGCCGTTCAAAATAAAGTTAGAAAGAAGCTCCGAATAATAGGTATTATCTATGTAGGCTTTCATCTTTGTGACACTATTTTGGAACGAATAGGCAATGTATTCATCATCAAAAATAAATAAACAATTCGAAAAAATAGTCAATTCAAAGTGCCCCCATGTATCAATCTTTTCAAGATACTTCTTTATAACACTGATTTCTTCTTTCATTGATGCGGTAAAAGAGCTACTATACAGATAATTTGAAATCAATTTTCTTTGGGCGTAGATCAAACGATAATAAATGTTTCCTGTTTTTTCAAATTCGTTGAGCAATTCTTGTTCTTGAGCAGATGTAATGGTTTTTGAAGTGATTAAATAATTCGTTAATTTTTGTTTATTAGACAACGAATTACTATTCAATAAAAATTGATATTCTTCAAGTGTGATATTCATCCGATCAAGGTAGTTTACTATTAGTTCAAAGCCGATTTTTGTTCCACGTGATTCAAAAGCTGCTAAGGTTCCTCTTTGTGAGATACCTGAAGTTAGTTGTTCTTGTGTCAATCCACGATCTTTTCTTAATTTTCGAATTAGAGCAGCATGTTCTGTCATGTTCATTTCCTCCAGAAGCTGTTTTTTTGTACATGGTTATAATAGCATAATATAGTTATGTGGATGTTATGTTTTCATATGTGCGCCCTTTTGTTAAAAAAGTGCGATTTTTTTGTTTGGAAAGTTATTTTGTTGCAATACCAAACAAAAAAAATTTTGAAGGATAAAATATGTTTTAATCTCTTCTGTAATACAAATTTAGGAGGGAAAAAATGAATAAGAAAAGTTTATTATTCTCAGTTGGTCTTTTAGGTTGTTTGTTTGGAGGCGGAACAGATGTGTTTGCAGCAGATGCAGCAGATACGATGCCAGATATCTCAAATCGCCAAGTTTCAGTAGGTTATTATCATAATTGGGTGCCTGAACAAGGTGCTGGTTACCAAGGTGGCCGTCCGGCAGATACTGATTTGGCAAAAGTAAATCCTTTTTATAATGTGATTGCTGTGTCATTCATGAAAGGAGAAGGTATCCCAACATTCAAACCTTACAATATGTCAGATACTGAATTTAGACAAAAAGTAGCCACTTTGAATGCTGAAAATCGTGTGGTCATTATTTCACTTGGTGGTGCAGATTCACATATTGAATTACATAAAGGGGAAGAACAAGCCTTTGCCGATGAAATCATCCGTTTGGTTGAAGTTTATGGATTTGATGGCTTAGATATCGATTTAGAACAAACCGCAGTAGATGCAGGCGACAATAAAACAGTAATTCCAGATGCTTTGAAGATTGTCCGTGCGCATTTTGAGAAAGAACAAAAACATTTCATTATCTCCATGGCGCCAGAGTTTCCATATTTAAGAACACAAGGTAAATATGTACCATACATTACTGCTTTAGAACAAGAATATGATTTTATTGCACCACAGTTATACAACCAAGCAGGTGACGGTATAAGTGTTGGAACTGAATGGATCGCTCAAAATAATGATAGCAAAAAATTTGAATTCTTATATGGAATTTCAAAAGCTTTCAACGAAGGAAGCGGTGGGTTTATCCAAATCCCAGCGAATCGCTTAGCTTTAGGTATTCCAGCAAACGTAGATGCAGCAGCAAATGGTTTTGTAAAAGAACCATCAAAAGTTTACGATGTATTCGAACAAATGGAAAAAGATCAAACACCATTAAAAGGTTTGATGACTTGGAGTATCAACTGGGATGAAGGAAGAAACTCAGCTGGTGTCGAGTACAATGAATCATTTGCGAAGTCTTATCAGGATCTATTCCAAGAAAAAACACCTGATACAGAAAAACCATCACAACCAACAAATCTAGCAGGCACAGCAACACATTCAACTGTTGCTTTATCATGGACAAAATCAACAGATGATCGTGGCGTAGCAGGTTATTACATTTATCGTGATGGCGAACAAATTGGTAGAGCAACAAACAATGCTTATACAGACACAAAATTGACTGCCAGCACAGAATACACTTATACAGTGAAAGCATTTGATGCAGCTGGTAACGTTTCAGAAGAAAGTAAAGCATTAGTGATCTCTACATTAGAAGAGCCACCAGCAGACTTAGAAGCTCCATCAGTACCATTGAACATTACGGCTTCATCAATTAGTGACAAGAGTGTTTCTTTATCATGGACACAATCAACAGATAACGTGGGTGTAGTAGGTTACTATGTTTACCGTGATGGTGAGCAAGTAGGAGAAACAGAAACAAATACATTTAGTGACGCAGGATTAACAGCTAATACGGAGTATTCTTATACAGTAAAAGCATTTGACGAAGCGGGCAACATTTCAGAAGAAAGCAAAGCATTAGTTGTGACAACGGCGGATGCACCATCAGCAGAAGCATGGGATGCAGATACAATTTATGATTTAGGTGATATCGTGACACACAAAGGAAACACATATCGTGCAAAATGGTGGACACGAGGCAATGAGCCTGGAACTGAACAATGGGGACCTTGGGAATTGATTGGCTAATCGATCCATACCCGTTTTTATTAATGAAGCAATCGTTGATGCTGAATCAATCAACGAATAAGTGATTTGCTCAGTATTGTTAAGATTTTCGTGCATGTATAACGAGAATCTTAGCAATTGGGCAAACGCATGATAAAAATTCAATTATTTATTTATGTTTGTATAACAGAACATGAAAAAAACATATATTATAACAACTATTATAAAAATTCCAAGTCCTCTTTTTAGAGGGCTTTTTTTATTTTTTAAGAAACATAATTGTTTGGTTATGATATTGCTATGTATAAAAAAATCATCGAGAAAGAATTACGATAAATAGAAGAGATGGATAGAGACAGCTGATTTTTAGAAAAATAAATAAAAAAACGAAAATCGCTTATTAAACGACGATTTTCGTTTTTTATTCTTGAGGATTTTGTCTATTCTTGAAACTTGCACTTACATTGGTGGAGTAACTGACCACATAAGATGCACCTCCTTTAGTTCGACTGTTGATAAATAGACTATATCATTGGAATAGACCAAAAAACATCTTGTATGGTATTGCAACATTATAATTTCTATTTAAGGTAGATCAAGAAATAAAATGGCTGAATAAAATGTTTCTGGGGCATTTGACCTCTCACACCATCTAAAAAGTAGCCACTTCGAAACACTTATATCTCGACCTCTTCTTAAACAAAAGCTAAAAACAATGAAAATAAGTCCAGTATTTTGTTAATCTATACTATAATAGAAACTAACTATGAATTTTGGAGGAATTTCCATGAAACAAAAAATTGCAGTATTAGGCCCTGGCTCTTGGGGAACTGCTTTAGCTCAAACCTTAGCAGAAAATGGACATGACGTCCGTATCTGGGGGAATGTTCCAGAACAAATCACAGAAATCAATACGTATCATACGAATAAACACTATTTACCTGAGTTACATTTACCAGAATCAATCATCGGTTACACAGAATTGGCTGAAGCTGTCAAAGAGGTAGATGCAGTATTATTTGTCGTACCGACGAAAGCAATCCGTGCTGTAGCACAAGAATTGCTACAACATTTAACGACAAAACCAGTGATCATCCATGCAAGTAAAGGATTAGAACAAGACACGCATAAGCGGATCTCAGAAGTGATTGCTGAAGAAATCCCAGAAGAAAAACGTCAATCCATCGTTGTTTTGTCGGGACCTAGTCATGCAGAGGAAGTGGCAGTCCACGATATCACAACGATTACTGCTGCAAGTGTTGATCAAAAAGCAGCTACTTATGTGCAAGAATTATTTATGAATGATTATTTCCGAATCTATACAAATAATGATGTGATCGGTGTGGAAACAGGTGCAGCATTGAAGAATATCATTGCAATCGGTGCCGGCGCGATCCACGGTCTTGGTTTTGGTGACAATGCGAAAGCGGCGATCATGACAAGAGGATTAGCTGAAATCAGTCGTCTCGGTGTAGCAATGGGCGCGAACCCTTTGACCTTTATTGGATTGAGCGGTGTTGGTGATCTGATCGTCACTTGTACCAGTGTCCATTCACGAAATTGGCGCGCGGGTCATATGTTAGGTGAAGGACAGAAATTAGACCAAATCCTAGAGAATATGGGAATGATCGTGGAGGGTGTATCGACAACAAAAGCGGCGGTTGAACTTGCTGATCAACTAGGTGTAGAAATGCCCATCACTCAAACAATCTATCAGGTCCTTTATCAAGGGAAGGATATCAAACAAGCAGCAAAAGAAATCATGTTGCGTGATGGCAAGATGGAAAACGAATTTCAGTAAATCAACAGAATGGAGTATATAAATACGCATATGGAGAATAAAATCGTAAGAAAAGCAGTCATTCCTGCAGCAGGTCTAGGTACACGTTTTTTACCTGCTACAAAGGCAATGGCAAAAGAAATGTTGCCGATCGTTGATAAACCAACGATCCAATTTATCGTAGAGGAAGCTTTAGCTTCGGGGATCGAAGATATTTTGATCGTTACCGGAAAAGAAAAACGACCGATTGAAGACCATTTTGATTCGAATATCGAATTAGAATTGAATCTACAAGAAAAAAATAAAATCGACTTGCTAAAATTAGTCGAAGAAACAACGAATGTCAATCTCCACTTTATCCGTCAGTCCCATCCTTTAGGACTAGGTCATGCGGTATTACAAGCGAAAACTTTTGTTGGAGATGAACCATTCATCGTTATGCTTGGGGACGATTTGATGGAAGATGAGATTCCACTGACAAAACAATTGATCTTAGATTACGAGAAAACAAAAGGTTCGACTGTAGCAGTCATGAAAGTTCCTCATGAAGACACGTCAAAATATGGGATCATCGATCCAGAAACAAAAGAATCTGAAGGCTTGTATGAAGTGAAACGATTCGTCGAAAAACCAACACCTGAACAAGCTCCGAGTGATTTAGCGATTATTGGACGCTACTTATTGACACCAGAAATTTTTGAATTATTAGAAACACAAAAACCTGGAGCTGGAAATGAGGTTCAATTGACGGATGCAATTGATGAATTAAATAAAAAGCAACCCGTATATGCGAGAGTATTCAAAGGCTCTAGATATGATGTCGGTGATAAATTTGGTTATCTAAAAACAAGTATCGAATACGGTTTAGGTCATCCTGAAATCAGCGAGCAGCTGAAACAATACCTCATTGATCTAAGTCATTCTCTGGACTAAAAACTTAACAATTAGAGAAATAAAATCTTGAGAAAAGAATAGTAAATGAGGTGTATTGCTTACATGGGGATTCTAATCAACATTGCACAAACGTTTCTTGATGGATTGAAATGGTTGATGGAGGGAAATAATTGGCTGTTTTTACTGCCAGTATTATTTATTAGTTTGTTTACGATGTTTTATATGGTCAGAATAAAAGAAACCTTTTTGATTTTTATTTGGTACTTAGCAACAGTGGCGATCGGTAGTTTGATCATCGTTCTTTTGTGGGGAGATCAACAGGCATTTCTTTTTGCGGCAGCTTTTCTTTTGCTGTACCTTTTTGCCTATATCCCGTATCTACTCAAAAGATTTCATGTCGTCAAAAAAGGCAAACATGCGGCTTCTCCGAACCGCTCAAAGGATGTCTCAGAAAGACGGACAAGATCTGACCGCTGATATTTTGATACTTGCACTTGTTTCGCACTTTCCTTACAATAGATGCAGATAGAAATAACTAAAAAAAAGGCTCCTTGATAGTTAGCGGCAACTAACTATCAAGGAATGACCAGTCACACGTATACACCCTGACCGATCATTTTGCCATAGTCGATGCAGCGCACCGACCGCATTTATTGTACCTGATTTAAGGAAGATTTTCTACCTTATGAATCTAAAAAGCGGAGGAAGCGGGGCAGTTTATTTACTATGTCAAAACAGATGTATATTCAAGCGAGAAGTTTGTTTAATCCGTTTTAAAGACTTGCTTTTAGCGATACATCGTTCCTATCTTTTACACTGAAGCCGAAGAACATCAAGATGCTGCTACATCAGATCTTTTGCTTGATTGTAATGAATAAGTGGTTAAGGTAAAGATGAGACTGAGCAATTGCTTCGTCTCATCTTTTTGTATTTTTCTTTTTGATAGTTATCTCTATTCTGAAATAGCAGAAGAAGAGGAGAAAAGAATGAGCTTACCCTATTTTGATTATTGTCAAAAACTTGAACAAAAATTAAGGATCGAGGAACCCTTGATGGAACAAGCGGGTCGTTGGATCGCTACACAGATTCATCGAGGAGGATGTTTACATATTTTTGCTAGCCGTACCTTACAAGGCACTGCCTATGAATTTTGGCAACAATGTCCAAAAATCTTGCCAACTCAGTTGATTGAACATCCCGCAGCGGGGATTTATGAGTCGCTGGAAGGAACTGGCCAAGCAATCATTGAACAAATCAATGCGCAACCCGAAGATATTTTTCTTTTCTTATCAAATGAAGGTAGAAATCCTGCAATCATTGAACTGGCGGAATGGGTCAAAGAACAAGGGTATCTATTGATCGTGATCACCGGATTTGACTTATCCCGAAGTATCAAGTCAAGACATAGTAGTGGTTTGCGCTTATATGAATATGCAGATCTAGTATTAGATAACTATGCAACGATAGATGATGCCGTCCTTACGGTTCCTAAATTTGAGCCAGCTATATGTGGTGCAGCTTCCTTAGCAACCTTAATCCTATTACAGCAGATCGTTTATTTTTCAGTGTATTATTTGTTGGAGAGTCACTAAAGCGAGAAGGTTAAGAGTCCGAAAAAGAGACAAGAAAGAATCATGAAGATTCTTTCTTGTCTCTTTATACACGTTGATGAAAGAGTCTTCCCCAAAACTCTTTACACTCCAATTATAGTACATTTGTTATGAATATTGCAATGAAGATACCTAATGAAAATAAAAAGAGAGGAAGAGAGAGGCAGAAATTCAATCAAAAACATCGATTCAAATAGGAAAGGAGCGAGGAAGAAAATGTATAAATATTTGTTAATCGCTAAAAAATCTTTGTTTATACGTAATTAGAAATGAAAATAAATAGTCGGAAATAGCGACATTGTAAAAATAAAAAAAGAATTTTAATCCATTTTTATAGGTACTATGGCTTTGAAACCAGCGTTTTTATTAAAATGTGTCTTGATGATAACTAAAATCAATAGATTATTTTAATTGTTTATTCATGTGGTATAGAACATTTTACTGTATAATCTATTTGCTTATTCATTATTGACAAAAACGTAGCAAGAAAGGAAGAACGAGTTTTGAAGAGAAAAAATTCTTCAGTAAAGAAAAAACGAGACTTTACCAAAATGACGACACCGCATACGTATGTCATTATTTTTGGTGTAGTTGTACTTGCCTGGTTATTAACGTTTATCGTACCAGCTGGGAGATTCAGTACGCAAGATATAGAATACAAAGATGCAAATGGAGAAACCAGTACCAGAACAGTATTACGCCAAGATTCGTTTCGTTATGCTTATGAATTAGATAAGGCTTTTGTATTTGATCAACTGGAAGAATTACAAAATGATCCAAAGGAAAGAGAAAAGCTAGCTGTTCCTGAAGAAGGATTAGAAGAAGTCTTGGCAGCTGGTGAGAAAAACTTGACCCAGGAGAAACTAGATGAAATCTCACTGACAGATGATGTTTTATACGATGAATATGGTGAAGACATCTATGACACCTCAAAGAAATTGCATAAAACAGCAAAACTATGGGGGACCGATGATTTCGGTGGTTTCGGCTTTTTAAACTTCGTTTTTGAAGGTCTAGTATCAGGTGATAAATATGGTTCAGCAGTCGGGATTGCTGCACTTATTTTAGTCGTGGGTGGTGCATTCGGGATCATTATGCGAACGGGTGCCATCGATGCAGGTATTTATGCTTTTATCAATAAGACACGTGGTCTAGAACGTTTAGCTTTACCGCTCTTATTCTTTGCTTTTTCATTTGGAGGCGCAACGTTCGGTATGGCTGAAGAAGTCATTCCATTCTCAATGGTCATGGTACCTTTTGTGATTGCCTTAGGCTATGATTCAATCGTCGCCGTCACAGTCACCTATGTGGCGTCACAAGTCGGGAATGCCACGTCATGGATGAGTCCGTTCAGTGTCGCCGTTGCTCAAGGGATTGCAGGTATTCCAGTCTTATCAGGCGCCACCTTCCGATTGATCATGTGGGTCGTCGTGACTGCGTTATCGGCTGGTTACTTAATGATCTATGGCGAAAAAGTTCGGAAGAATCCGGAAAGTTCATTAACGTATAAATCTGATGAATACTTCCGTAACCACTTGAAGAAAACATCCGATGAACAAAAACCATTTACACTAGGCCATAAATTGATTTTAGGCGAAATGTTGATCGTTTTAGTTTGGATCGTTTGGGGAGTCACACAAAAAGGCTATTATATCCCAGAAATCGCCTCTCAATTTTTTGTTATGGGACTCGTTGCAGGGATCATTGCTGTTTTATTCAAATTGGACGGTATGACGGTCAATGATATCGCCTCTTCTTTCCAATCTGGAGCAGCAGATCTAGCTGGAACAGCGATCGTTGTTGGGATGGCAAAAGGAATCTTACTTGTATTAGGTGGATCAGATGCTTCTGTACCTTCTGCGCTTAATACGATCTTACATGGTATTGGAACAGCACTGACTGGTGTGCCGGCAGTTATCGGGGCATGGGCGATGTACGTATTCCAAAGTTTGTTCAACTTAGTCGTCACTTCAAATTCTGGACAAGCGGCATTGACGATGCCAATCATGGCACCGTTGGCTGATTTAGTAGGTGTCTCTCGTCAAGTGGCTGTATTAGCTTATCAATTAGGTTCAGGATTCATGGATGCGTTCACGCCGGTTTCTGCTAGCTTGATTGGTGTCTTAGGTGTGGCACGGATCGAATGGGCAAAATGGGCACGATTCCAAATCAAAATGCAAGGATTCTTCTTTGTTTTAGGAACGATCTTCATTATGATTGCAATCGCGATCGGACTTCAATAAAACAAATAAGAACTGATTTATAGCAATCAAAGAAGTTATGCTAACCGATACGTAACTCTGAGACAATAAGCGAGAAAACCCGAAAGTATCTTCATATTTTTGGATTTTCTCGCTTATTTCCGAAAGAGCGATGGATTGCTTATTAAACAACCTTTTGAGTGTTCTAAAAGGTAAAGACTATTTTATAAAGGAGAAGATCAGATATGAAACTCATTCGACAAATCGATGTCTATGCACCAGAATATCTTGGTAAGAAGGACGTATTAGTGGCAGGAAATAAGATTGTTGCCTTGGAAGATCAACTATCCGGCGGTTACGAAGAATTGATCGTGGAAGAAATTTCAGGAGAAGGAAAACTCTTGACCCCAGGTTTTATTGATGCCCATTTCCATATTTTAGGTGGCGGCGGCGAAGGAGGCTATCATAATCGCACGCCAGAAGTCACACTTAGTCAATTAACGACAGCAGGAGTGACAACAGTCGTAGGTTGTATCGGGACAGATGGCGAGGGTCGAGATACGACTGCTTTGATCAGTAAAGCAAGAGGGTTAGAGGCAGAAGGATTGACTACGTATGTTTATGTTGGTTCTTATCGGTTGCCGGTCAAAACGGTGACTGATTCATTGATCAAAGATTTTCTTACCATTGATAAGATCATTGGGATCGGAGAAATCGCTGTCTCTGATCATCGCTCTTCTCAGCCAACATTCGATGAGTTTGCTCGGTCAGTGGCGGATGCTCGTGTTGGGGGCATGTTATCAGGTAAAGCAGGGATCGTGAATGTCCATTTAGGTGGCGGAAGTCGAAAATTGGAACTATTGAATCGTGTGGTTGAAGAAACAGAAATCCCTATTACTCAGTTTTATCCGACGCATGCGAATCGGACAACTGAATTATTAGCTGCATGTATCGAATTTGCGAAAAAAGGTGGAACGATCGATTTCACTGCAAGTGAAGATCCTGATTTTTGGGAAAAGACCGATGGTGAAGTTCGTTTCAGTAAAGCATTGAAGCAGTTATTGGAAGCACAAGTCTCTCTTGATAACTTCACCTTGACCTCCGATGGACAAGGTAGTCTCCCATATTTTGACCAAGAGAACCATTTTATCGGTATGGGCGTCGGTAGTGCGAAATCCTTACTGGTGGGCATCAAAGAAGCCGTTCAAAAAGAAGACATTCCTTTAGAGATTGCCTTACGAGCTGTGACGTCCAATCCTGCAAGAGTCCTTAAACTGGACCAAAAGGGAAGAATCGCTGTTGGTAAAGATGCAGATCTTTGTCTACTTGATAAAGAAACCTTAGAAATCGATACGGTGATCGCTAATGGCACCATCATGGTCCAAGAAAAACAAGTGAAAGTTTGGGGAACATTTGAGCAAATTCTTAACAACTAAATAACACAATAAGCATTCTGTTTGTTTGTTTTTATAATTGGTGTTACTCTAAAAGTAGTTACAAAGACAAATTTTAGAGGAGGAAATATCATGGCAGATTTAGAAGGACGCTCTAAAGATTTGAAAGACAAAGTTGCAGGTGAAGGCAAAGAAGCCTATGGAAAAGCAACAGGCGATAGAAGTAAAGAAACAGAAGGTAAAGCCCAATCTGTAGGTGCGGATATCAAGAGTAAAGCTCGTAATATCGGCGATGAAATCAAAGAAGGCTTTGAAGATGTAAAAGAAAAATTTTCAAAAAAAGACCATAAATAGTCTACTTGTAAATTCTTAAAAAAAAGCGTCCTACCAATAAGGTGGACGCTTTTTTTTAGCGGTTATCCAATGGCAATGGACGCGAATGTTTTATTTTTTAATTCAAAAACTTCATCACATTTTTTAGCCACTTCTAGTTCGTGTGTCACAATGATGATACAGCGATCTTGCTCATGGGCGATTTCTTGGAAGAGTTGAACGATTTCTTGTGAAGTCGTTTCATCAAGGTTTCCTGTTGGTTCATCCGCAATGATCAACTGATGTTCGCAACAAATCGCTCGGACGATCGCTACGCGTTGTTGTTGTCCCCCAGATAATTTAGTGACTTGTTGTTTTGCAAGTGTTTCATTTATCCCAACGCGTGCCAAGCGATCAAGTGCTACTTGGCGATACTCTTTTTGAGGAGTATTTGAAATTTCCATGGCGGTAATGACGTTATCAAGAGCGGAAAGGTAAGGCAATAAGTTGTACGCTTGAAAAATAATGGATACATCATTTTTGCGATAATTCCGTAGGCCTATTTTAGCTAAAGCTCGCTCTTCATAATAAACAGTCCCTTCTTTTGGTGTATCAAGTCCTGAAATCAACGAAAGAAAGGTCGTCTTTCCTGAACCACTAGCCCCTAATATGGCGTACATTTTTCCTTTTTCAAAGGATAGATTCACATCTTTATAAAGTGCTTCTGTTGGATTCTGATACCAGAAGCCCAAGTTTTCTGTACGTAACATCCAATTCCTCCTTTAGTTTAATAAAATTTTTCGTGGATTTAATCGTAGTATGCCGATGGAGGCTAGAAAAACTGAGAGTAAGCTGATCCCAAATGCAACAGCTGCTAGTAGGCCAAGTTGAGCTGGTTGAACAGTGATTTCAAGGTCGCTTACTTGCTCCGAAACGGTAAATGGATTACTAGTTCCACCTGGTTGTCCGCCAGGTCCACGATTGCCACCACCAGGCATCTGCTCTCCTTGTTGCTCGGCAGGTGAGTCGGTTGACGTTTCAGTTTGTTGATCAAGCAACTGTTGACCGACAGCATTTGCAACGACATTTCCACTGAATGAAGCCACACCTAACGCGACGATCATACATATGGCCACTTCTGCAAACAATTGAAGGACGATTTTGCTTCTGGATTCACCTAATGAAAGCAATACCCCTAGTTCATGGCGACGCTCACGAATCGTGATCATGATGATCAAAGTCAAAATAATGATTCCAGCAACCGCAACGAGTAAAACGACATTTTGTGAAAAACTGGCCACGTTGTTAAGTGGTTCAAGCATTGCTTGGAACATGGTATCGTTTGATTGAAGACTGAACGTTGAAGTATCGATCAGGTTTTCTGCTTCATTGATAAAGTCTGTCATTTTATTAGGATCGGTCAGCGTATAAACCGCAGAATCGATTGTGTCATCTTCTGTCGAGCCATTCAATGTATTGGCAAACGTATAATAAGTATACAAAGTGTTCGCTGGATTCATGAAATTGAAATTCATTCCCATGCTACTACTTGTTTCACTTGACTGATAGATTCCTTTGATCGTCATTTCATAAGTTGTTTCTTCGTCTTCCGTGCTAGTAATTATGAAAGTATCTCCTACGGATAAGTCATTCGCACTAGCTAAAGTAGAGTCGATCACAACATTGTTCGTATCTTTGTCGCTATCAGTGATTCCTTCTCCTTCGATGATTTTAGCTGTGCCATCTGTAAAGCCACTGGTTTGGGCTGTATTGGATACCCCGCTGATTTGAAAATCTGCTTGGATCATTTGAGGTTTGCCACCTCCCATAGCTCCACCCATGTTTTCACCGTTTGGTGCAGCATCAGTTGCAGTATCAGTTTCTTCGGATGTTTCTGAGGTATCAGAGCTTGAAATGGCAGTGATCCCGCTATTGGCTAAAGCTGATGCAGAGCTTTCGAAGGAAAAACTTGCTACATTATCTAGTGCTGCGATCTTTTCTGCATCGCTGACTGAAACAGGTGTGAGGGAGAAACTTCCAGGATCTGGTCGTCCACCGGATTCAGTATCAGTTGCCACTGTTTGTTTTTGAAAAGCCGCTTCACGATTTGCACTTAAAGTGACCGTCGCACCGACATCTTTTTGAGCTTGCTCTGCTGCTTCTTGTGCCGCACTACGTATGGTTAGTCCAGCAAGAACGAAGACAAGGATTGCTGTAAAAACTGCTAATAATAGTAAAGAACGCCCCCATTTTACTTTTGTACTTTTTAATGCTCGTTTGAAAAAATTCATTGGTTCGATCTCCTTTCGAAATGAGTACAAAAAATAGAATAAAGGGAGTAGCTTAAGCCTACCTTAAAAAGTGGCCACGAATACAAACAGTTGAAAGCTAAAAACAGATCAAATGGAGCAGGAAATGAAAAACATTCTATAGTTATTGAGTAATTTATGTTAAAATAGACGAAGTATCTTCTAAAACAAAAGAAGAAAAAATGGTCTGGGAAAAACATGAAGACAGAAACAATCGTACATGCTAGCGATTTGTTTGATTTGTTGTATAATGATGTGGAGCAGTTGATCGAGCAGCTGAAGCAATCCCGATTTTTTTGTGTCAAAAAAAGATCCTAAACGCCTGTAAGATTAAGATAGATTTGATTATCTAATGAAATCATCCGAAAACGAGGCACTCAGAAATTGGATCGTTTTAAATAAAATAGAGAATCGACATCGTCAAAATGAAGATGTCATAAGAAGAGGTGAAATTTGTGAGTACCATTAAGATTATCCCTTTAGGCGGTGTACGCGAAAACGGAAAAAATTTGTACATTGCAGAAGTAGGGGAAGCTATTTTTGTTTTAGACTGTGGTCTGAAATATCCTGAAAACGAATTATTAGGGATTGACGTTGTGATTCCTGATTTTACGTATTTAGAAGATAATGTCGATCGTGTAGCAGGTGTCTTTCTGACACATGGTCACGCAGATGCGATTGGGGCGTTGCCTTATTTATTGTCAAAGATTTCTGTACCTGTGTTCGGAACTGAATTGACGATCGAATTGGCAAAATTGAATGTCAATCGCAATGATGCTGCAAAAGGATTCAAAGATTTTCATGTGGTAGATGAGCATACAGAGATCGATTTCGGTGAAACGATCGTTAGCTTCTTCCGCACCACCCATACGATTCCAGATTCAGTTGGGATCAATTTAAAAACCCAAGAAGGAAATATCGTTTATACGGGTGATTTCAAATTTGACCAAATGGCGATCCCAATGTACCAAACGGATTACGCTCGTTTAGCAGAGATTGGGAAAGAAGGCGTGTTAGCTTTACTAAGTGAGTCAGCAAATGCAGAAAACGCGACCCCTGTTGCTTCTGAGTTCCAAATTGCTGATGAAGTATTTGATACGATCAAATATTGGGAAGGACGGATCATCGTTGCTTGTGTTGCAAGTAATCTTCAACGCGTCCAACAAATCTTAGACGCCGCTGCTAAAGCAGGACGTAAGGTTGTGTTGACTGGGCAAGACTTTGAACGGATCATCCGAACAGCTATGCGCTTAGAAAAACTTCAATTACCAAGTGAAGACCTATTGGTCACATTAAAAGATATGAAAAACTATGAGCCTGAAGAACTGATCATTTTGGAAACAGGCCGGATGGGTGAACCAATCAAGTCTTTACAAAAAATGGCGAATGGCGCGCATCGCCATATCAAGATCAAAGAAGGCGATCTTGTTTATATCACAACGACACCAAGTATTGCGATGGAAACAATGGTTGCTAAGACAGAAGACATCATTTACCGAGCAGGTGGAATAGTCAAACAAATCTCTGACAACCTGCGGGTTTCCGGTCATGCAAATCCAAATGACTTACAATTGATGTTGAACTTCATGAAACCTAAATATTTCATCCCAGTTCAAGGAGAATACCGTGAACTAGCTGCCCATGCAGACTTAGCCCGTGCAGTAGGTATCCCCTATAAAAATATCTATATCACAGGACGTGGGGATATTTTAGAATATAAAAACAAGCGGATGAGTGTGGCAGGTACGACAAGTGCTGAAAATGTCATGATCGACGGACTAGGTGTTGGCGATATTGGAAACATCGTCTTACGCGATCGTAAAATCTTATCTGAAGACGGTATTTTTGTTGCAGTAGTGACAATTAGTCGTCGCGAAAAGAAAATTGTCTCAAAACCGCAAATCACTTCACGAGGATTTGTTTATGTCAAAGCAAGTCGTGATTTGATCAATGAAAGTAGCAACATGATCGAAACCATTGTAGGCAAACATTTAGAAAGCGATGATTTCGAGTGGAGCAAGCTGAAACAAGAAATACGTGATCAATTAGGTCGCTATTTGTTTGAACAAACCAAACGCCGCCCAGTGATTTTACCAGTCATCATGGAAGCGACACAACGTCGCGGCAAAAGATAAAAAATGAAAAGCTGTATCAAAAGATGTTCAGATAATGAATATGTTTGGTATAGCTTTTATTTTATAGCAGTAAGAGCATTGGATATATTATGGAAAGGTGGAAGTGTCTGTAATGGAAAAGGAACTTGTTTTGGAAAATAATCAAATGAAAGAGAAACAGATCATCGTTTTTGGCGTAACTTCAATGAGTACAGATAGTACCCTTTATACCAATTTGTTAATAACAAAGATGAACAACCTAGCAAAAAAACAACATTTACTTGTGCATGTTGACATGCATAGCATTTCTAAGTTAGATCAGTATGCAAAGGCTGCCGATGTTATTCTATTATCTCCAGAGCTTTCTTCTATGCGAGAAAGTATCGTAAAAGATTATCCTACAAAGGTTATTGAAGTGATAGACATGAAAGATTATGGTCTGCTAAATGCCGAGAATATCTTAAAAAAATTTCTCCATCACTAAACTGGAAAAGAAGAAATTATCAAAATAGTTAGCAAACTTCGTTTTTTTTTATCACTCCTCTATCTAAAAAAGTGTTGCGGATTTATTCAATCTTGTAAGCCTTATAAGGCATCTAAACTGTAATAAAAATACCTATAGTAGAAACTGGCGTCTTAGTTTCTACTATGGGTATTTTTTATTTTGAGTATTATTACAGATTCGTAGTCATTCTAGATTTATTCACAGAAATCAAACACTAAACAGAAACTGTCAATTATAGACGAAACATTCTTTTATCTGGGGATTCAGTCGTAAGTACACGCTCACTTGATACTTGGTACAACCTGTATTATCTGTTACAATTGAATAGGATATACTGTACTACTAATTGTGTAAATGTTCGAAACGAAAACGAAAGAGTCAGTGACCGAAATGTTGAGGAGTGAGAAGATGAAGATTACTTATCATGGACATTCTTGTATTTCTCTTGAAATGCAAAATGGCCAGCAAGTGCTGATAGATCCATTTATTACTGGGAATCCTATGACTGATTTAAAAGTGGATGAAGTCCAGACGGACTGGATATTGATCACCCATGGACATGCTGATCATATTGGAGACATGTTGCCGATTGCGAAGAACAATGAGGCGACCATCATCAGTATTGTCGAAATCGCTGATTATGCACAACAGCAAGGAGCAAACTCTTTTGGGATGAATATCGGTGGCAAAAGGGAGTTTCCTTTTGGCACAGTCAAATTTGTCCATGCACAGCATAGTTCAAGTATTGAAATCGATGGTGTTTCGCGTTATATGGGAGAGCCTAGTGGTATTCTGATCCAAGCAGATGGGAAGACGATTTATCATGCGGGTGATACCGCAGATTTTAGCGACTTAGCGCTCTTAGGTGAACAGTTTATGATCGATGTAGCCTTTTTACCGATTGGCGACAATTATACAATGGGACCTGAGGATGCGGCTCGTGCGGCGAAGCGAATCAAAGCGAAGAAAGTCGTGCCGATCCATTACAATACCTTTCCTGTCATTGAACAAGATCCGCAAGTATTCATGGATTTATTAACAGATACCGAAGGAAAAATAATGAGCGTTTCGGAAACGCTGGAAGTGTAGGGGAAAGAGATGGCGACAAAACATGATTTGATTTTAGAATATATCGAAAGCCTACCAGTGGGGAATCGAATATCTGTCCGTAGTATAGCCAAAGAATTGAATGTCAGTGAGGGAACGGCCTATCGAGCAATTAAAGATGCTGAAAACGTAGGGTTAGTGTCAACGATCCAACGAGTAGGAACGATACGGATCGAACGTAAGTTGAAGAAAAATATCGAACGATTGACGTTTGGCGAAGTCGTGCGGATCATTGAAGGCGATGTCTTAGGCGGGGCAGTTGGTCTAGATAAAGTTTTGAATAAATTTGTCATAGGTGCGATGACCGAGCACGCAATGGAACGCTATATCACTCCAGGTTCATTGATGATCGTCGGTAACCGTACAGAAGTGCAAAAGTTAGCACTTGAGGATGGCGCAGCAGTGTTGATCACGGGTGGTTTTGATACGACGCCTGAGATTGCTAAATTAGCCGATGAATTAGCTATGCCGATTTTACGTACGACTTATGATACCTTTACTGTAGCAACGATGATCAACCGAGCGCTTAGTGACCAACTGATCAAAAAAGATATCATGCTCGTCGGTGATATTTATCTGTCTGCCCAGAAAACACATTATTTGTTACAGTCGGATACGGTGGCTGATTATCAACGGATTTCAGAAGAAACCCAACATTCTCGTTTCCCAGTGGTGAATCATCACATGCGTTTGATGGGGATCATTACGGCAAAAGATGTCGTAGGTAAAGCACCGACACAAGTCATTGATCGGGTCATGACCAAAGATCCAATCAGTGTCAAGAAATCGATGAGCGTCGCTTCTGTCGGACATCAAATGATTTGGGATGGTTTAGAAGTCATGCCAGTCGTTTCCGATGATTTGACGTTAGAAGGATTGATCACACGGCAAGATGTCATGAAGGCGATGCAATTGGTGCAACGTCAACCGCAAATTGCTGATACGATTTCTGATCAGATTTCAGGAGCCATCCAAACGATCGATACAGATCGTGAAGGCAATCGATTGACGACGCCTAAGTTCAAATTTGAGGTTTCACCACAAATGGTAACAGGTGTTGGAACGATTTCTTTTGGGGTGTTAAGTGAAATCATTTCAGATGTTGCGCAAAAAACAATGATCATGAATCAACGAAGAAATATCTTGTTGGAGCAAATGAATCTACATTACCTTCGTCTGATCCAGATCGAAAGTGAGTTAGATATTCGTCCAAGAGTTTTAGAAATCGGTAGAAGGTCCGCTAAACTTGATGTAGAAGTATTTATAGAAAACACGATCGTGGCTAAAGCCATTGTCGTCTGCCAAGTGATGGAACGTTCGTAGAGAGTAGGAAAGAAAATGACCATACAAGAAGAGATTTTGAATGAAATCAAAAAATATCAAAAAATCGTGATCCACCGACATCAAAGGCCAGATCCGGATGCTTTAGGTTCACAAGTAGGATTAGCCGAGTTATTACGTAATAGTTTTTCAGAAAAAGAAATTCGTCAAGTTGGAAAAGACGTTGAAGGCTTACGTTATTTAACAGAAATGCAAGAAATCGACGATGCTTTCTATCAAGGAGCATTAGTCATCGTGACAGACACAGCGAATGCGCCGCGTATTGATGATAATCGCTATTCCTTAGGGGATCAAGTGATCAAAATCGATCATCATCCGAATGATGAACCATATGGCGATTTACTTTGGGTGGATACGAAAGCTAGCAGCTGTAGTGAAATGATCGCTGAGTTTGCTTTGATGTTCCCTAATGAGCTGAAAATGAACAGCGATTCTGCTCGCTTATTGTATGCGGGAATCGTTGGAGATACTGGTAGGTTCTTGTATCCTTCAACAACAGGTCGTACGTTAGAACTAGCAGCAGAGTTAAGAAAGTATTCTTTCGATGCAAGCCAATTGAATCGTGAAATTGAACAAATCACCATGAAAGTAGCGAAATTATCCGGTTGTGTCTATCAAACGATCGTAGTTGACGAAAAAGGTGCTGGAAAAGTAATTTTGTCACAAGAATTGTTAGGCAAGTATGGCATCGTCGATTCAGAGACCGCAGCTGTCGTCTCTTTACCTGGTGTGATTGACGAAGTGTTAGCTTGGGCGATTTTTGTCGAACAACCAGAGGGCTATTATCGTGTACGTTTACGTTCAAAAGGACCAGTCATCAACGAGATCGCCAAACGACATCATGGTGGCGGCCATCCCTTGGCAAGTGGCGCAAATGCAAAAGACCTGCAAGAAGTAGCAGAGATCTACAAAGAAATACAAGAAGCTTGCACCAATTATGCACGTTAAAAGTGTACTCCAAGTAGTCAATCGAGAATTTTAAGCAAACGTTACATGCTCTTTTATCTATTCCCTTTGGCACGAATAAATGGTGGGGCAGAAGTGACCTCTTCGGCAATCAGGTTACTTCTGCCTTGACCTTTTACTCATCGAAGTTGATTGTCTTTTTATCAGGTGTATGTGCAATCAAGGTCAGTGAGATTGAATCAGCGTAGGCAGTTTAGGATCTCCGATAAGAAGTTGCTCTTTTCAAACTGTTATTTTTCCGTTATAATATTGCTCAATAACGAACAAAAAGGAGAAACAACATGACAGTACCAAATTGCCCAGTATGTGGTTCAGAATATGCTTATGAAGATCGGGGATTATTGATTTGTCCTGAATGTGGAAACGAATGGACACCATCTGAAGAAACAGAAGCAGAAGGCCTAGTAGTAACTGATGCAAACGGCAATCGTTTAACAGATGGCGACAGTGTGACCGTTATCAAGGATTTAAAAGTTAAAGGAGCTTCCTCACCTATCAAACAAGGAACAAAGGTGAAGAATATCCGTTTAGTTGAAGGAGACCACAATATCGATTGTAAAATCGAAGGGTTTGGTCCGATGAAGCTGAAATCAGAATTTGTCAAAAAGAATTAAAATATTCAATCTCTTTTCACAATTATTCTACTCGAACAATGGTAAAATAAAAGCAATGAGGAAAGGGTGAAACGATTATGTATGGATATGGTTTTTATGGCTTAGATCCAACGTTTCTTTTAGTTATTGCTGGATTAGCTATTTCCGGAATCGCTTCTGCTTACGTCAATAGTACTTTTCGTAAATACGACAAAATCAGAAGCAAAAATAATGTGACTGGTACACAAGCCGCCCAGTTCATTTTACAAAGTCAGAAAATCAATAACGTTGGCGTCCAACAAATCGCCGGTGATTTGACGGACAATTATAATTCAGGGAACAAGATGTTGAGTTTATCGCAAGCTACAGCACAATCTACATCAGTCGCTGCAATTGGGGTAGCTGCCCATGAATGCGGACACGCAGTGCAAGATGCCGTTGGTTATGCGCCGTTGAAAATCAGAGCTTCATTAGTGCCTGTCGCTAATTTTGGCTCGATGATTTCGTTTCCGTTGATCATGGTAGGTGTATTATTTAGTTGGAATACGACGTTGATCAATATTGGTATCTTCGCTTTTTCATTGGCACTATTGTTTCAACTTGTTACGCTACCAGTAGAATTCAATGCGTCAAGACGAGCGATCCAAATTTTAAGTGAAGGTGGCTTACTGACAGAAGAAGAGGTACCAATGGCGAAACATGTGCTATTTGCGGCGGCTTTGACCTATGTTGCTGCAGCGCTATCTACTTTCTTACAATTGCTACGTTTGATTTTGATTTTTGGCGGTAACCGTCGAGACTAGAACAAACCAATAAAAAGTGAGGGACAGTCGATTGGACTGATCCACTCACTTTTTATTTTGGAAAAATTAGTATTAATTTAAAAGTTCAGACGGAGACCGCTTGCTTCTCCTATCTTTTCTTTAAATCAAATCATTTTATTGACATAGAGTTGTTGAATTTTTGTGACTAAGTCTACCCATAAATCTTTTTCTTTACTAGGATCAAGGTAAAAAATTTTACTCGTTTGATGAAATTTATCAAACCAATCGGTGACGATCAAATCTGCTTGTTCTGGATTTTCTGTCAAGCGAATCATTTTTTCGTCAAATACTTGTCGTAATCGATTTTGGATATGATAATTTCCTGTCAGCGTTTTATTCATTTGTACATAGATCAATAATTTTTCATTTGTTTCCGACTGCAAGAGGTTATAAATCAAGTTACTCAAATAATAAATAATCAATGTTTTTTTTGGGTGGTCATGAAAAACTTCAGAGATAATTTGTTGGATTTGTTGTATTTGTTCATTCGATTCATCAATCTCAAGTGCTGGTTTAGGAAAATGCAACGAGTAGAAAAAGGGAGTTGTATTTCCCAACATCAAAATAGAAATTAAAGAAAGCATAAGATAGTAATTGTAGAAAAACCTTTTTTCAGATGATGCGATCACTGGAAAGGTTTGAGCTAACTCTTTTGTTAGTGAGGTGATTTTCATACATAGATGATTACGTTTATTCGTCAAAGTATAACCAATCAAACTCTTCTGCTGGCTTGAAATGAGATTAGGAAAAAAGCAATAAATCAAAAAATTGAAATGCAATAGTTCATCAATGGCGATTTCATGTGGTAAAAGATGAAACAAATGATGTTTAAAACTACCGGAGACATCTTGTACCTGATGTAGCAATTCTAAAATAGCATAGACCTCACTAGATTCAGAGGTGATCAATGATGATTGTTGTGTACGAAGCGTAAAGATAGCAATCAGCAAATACAGGTTTTCTTGATATTTCAATGAATGCTTTGAAACGAGCAATTTTTTGGATAATCGCCGCTCTCTTTTTAGTTGGCTCAATTTGAATTTGTCAAAAGGCCATTCCAACCCTTGAAAAGCATCAGATAGAATAAAAAACAAATAGAGTCGGATAAATAATTCGTTTCCTTTGAACAAATAACAGCCCTGAGATGAAACAATCTCGATTTCAAAATCTTGAAGTGTTTCATTCAATTGGTGTGTTAATTTTTCTAAGTAAGAGTGGGATATGTATAATTGCTCCAATAAATATTTTTTCGGAACATACGCTTTGGGATAATTGACCATAAGTAATAAGTAGTTGAAAAGATTGGATTCTCTTAAATAAAAAAGTTTGAGTTTGTGATAAATCATCATTTTTATTTCTTGGTGTTCATCGGATATAGTTATTTCTCCTTTGTGTGTAGAGAAAATAAAAGTAGAAATGCTCAATTGCTGTTCAATCGTAGTGTTCAACTTTCGAATCAATTCTTTGATTGTCCGTTTAGGTATAGTCAGTTCATCCGCAAGTTCTTTTAACGTACATTGACTTTTTTGAGCGATCGTATAGAGAACTAATAACTCTTTCTTTTTTGCATCGATTAACATGATGGACTCCTTTCTGACAATTAGTGTACTAGTGGTGACATAAAATGTGAGTGGAAAGTGTTTTCAATGTATGATATTCTCACATAGTAATAGAATTTGATTATATAACTTGTTATTTTAAGAAATGATAATCAGTTATCTATTCTATTGTTTATTTCTTTGCTTATTTTGTCAAGTTGGAATCATTTAAATAATCTTGGATAAGGGAATACAATGTTATTTAATTGATGATATCGTTATTTTTTAAATCTTATTTTTGGCGAAGCATTAGATAAATCAAGCTTCTATTACAAAGAGACATATTTTAACCCCCGAAATATGTTATTATCGTTTTTTTTTATCAAAACTTGTTTCTTCATGGTTTACATAAGTTTTTCCTACTAGCGAATGCGCTGGATCGTCATGGGAAATTAAAAAAAGAATCATTGCCGGATATGAATAAGATAATCGGAAAGGATGGATGGTTTCGTGGGAAGAGTGACGAATTTTAGTAAAGAATATTTACTATTTAAGAGTATGGTATATGCTGAAGAAAATGGGTTATCGACAATCACAGCGAGAAGTTTAGCTTCTTTTTGTGGCTGTTCTACTTACCCGATTTATGCACATTTTAAATCAATCCGTATACTAAAAGAAAAAATTATCGAAGAGATCACGATATGTTTTGATCGATATTTAGCTGAATACGTTATTGACGATTTTTTCAGTGTCGTTCATTTATTGAAGGAGTTTTTCTCGATTCATGAGAGTATTAGAGGAGTAGTTATCAAATCCGAATTAGACATGGCCTCGTTGTTCAAACGAACGTTCTCAGAATTTGTCAGAGAACATACGGGAATCAAAGAAGCATATTTATTAGAACTTCTTTGGCTGAACGCACTAGGAAGTTTAAATTCAGATAAATCATCAAAGGAATTTTTTGAGACAATGACATTGATTTGGAATAAGTTAGCAGAATTAGAAGATGATTTGCCTGAAATGCTAACAAATATCCAATACGTTCCGGTTAATTGATCTTACATTTCTTAGTATGGATGATTTACTTTAGTTGTTCGTATGAAGCATCTCCAAAAAGGAGGTGCTTTTTTTAACGCATCAAACTAAGGTTGCTTGAAACCGAAAATGCCAAATGAGGCGTCGTACAAAAGTAAATAATAAAACAAGACAGTATGTGCTTTTTGTAAATTTTTTTGCTATTCATCGGGCAGGGCTCATAGCAATTAGTTCGCTTATCTATTTGACTGTGATATGATTGTAGTAGATAAAAAGGAGCTGATAATTATGAAAACATCAACAAAAGTAACGATTGGATTAAGTGTCGTAGCAGCAGCAAGTGTGGCAACAGCTGTAGTTGTTTCTGGCAAAGTGATCGAAAAAATCCATCATCTAAGTAACCGCACAAAAGTAAAAAAATTCGTGTATGACAAATTTGATGGGAATGAAAAGTTATTAGATGTCGTCGACCATTTATCAGATAGCGATTTAGATTCATTGATGGGCATGCTAGCAAAGATTAAATCTGGCAAAAAGAAAATTTCTGTCTACGGTGACTCTATCAAAGACTCAACAGAAGATGCAAAAGGTCGTCTGATGTCACTTGTTGAGAAAATGATCTAAAAACGATTCTCTTTGAATTGATCGAAAAAAGGAACAAGCAAGGCGATGTTTATTGCTGCTTGTTCCTTTTTTATATGTGTAACAAAAGGAGATAACAAAAGAGTAAGTCATCTGCTTTTTTTAAATTGAAGCCTGTTTGTTCGTCAAACTTTTCGATCCGATATTGGAGAGTGTTTCGATGCATGAAAAGTTGTTTAGCCGCTGAACTGATATTCCCGAAATTTTTCCACAGTTCGATAATGATGTCTTCCATTTTAAAACTACGGATTATTTCTTGATATTCATTTGTTAGCTGACTGGATGTAACTAATTCTTTTGTATAATAATATAAGGCAATTTCTTGTATGGAAGTCGTTTGGTCGGCTACTTGTATGTGTGTTCGTTTATTCAGGAAAATTTTTCGTTCTTCATTGAACATAGCGGTTAGATTTTGTCCAGCTGAATGGAATGAACCGACAAAGGCTTGTGTCGTCATATCAAAATCGACATCAAGAGATAAAAAGATGCCTTTAAGATCTGCCGTACTCAAATAATTGGCATGCTTTCTTTCGATGATCAACGCATCTGTCTCTGTGTAAAGAAAAAAATCAAGAGCTTCGGGAAATAATCCGGAAATTGTTTCTCGCCATTCTTTTTGTAAGAAATCTGATCTCTTTTCAAAATGTAACTGAATGATTCGGCAGCTTTCTTCACATACATATACCTTTTCCTCAAATAAATATTGATACCAAGGATGGCTGTCTAAGGTGTTTGTTTTCTGGAATAACGCTTTCAAAAGTTTTTCTTCTTGAACGGACAAGGAACTTTTATCGATCCACAAGAAGTAATCTTCTACAACCAGTGAAAGAATTCGATCATCAGAAGAAGGAGAATTCTTTTTTTGTGCATTTGGGTATAATCCAAGTAACTTTTCTGTGTTCATTTACTTCACCTCATCCCCTAGTTTACCATAGGACATGGCGATAAGGAAAAACTCTTTGTACTTCATTAAAAAGCCAGTTATACTATGTTTGATAGAGAAGATAAGTAAATCTAAAAAAGGTAGGAGTACAAGTGGAAGAAACAGAACAACAGCGAATAAAAGAAGAATGGATGCGTGTGGCTATTGAAGAAGCCAAAAAAGCAGAAGCGTTAGTAGAAGTACCAATCGGCGCCATCGTGGTTCACCAAGGACAGATTATTGGGCGTGGACACAATTTGAGGGAAACAACACAAAATGCAACAACACATGCTGAGATGATTGCGATCCAAGAAGCATGCAAGGCCATCGGAAGTTGGCGTTTAGAAGAAACACAATTATATGTCACGTTAGAACCGTGTCCAATGTGTAGCGGTGCCATGATTCTTTCTCGCGTAAAAGAAGTTTACTTTGGTGCCTATGATCCAAAAGGAGGAACCGCAGGGACATTGATGAATTTACTTGAGGATGAACGTTTCAACCATCAGGCCGAGGTGGAGGGCGGGATATTAGAAGAAGAATGTGGTGAACTTTTATCTGTGTTTTTTAGAAATTTGCGAGCAAAGAAAAAGAAATTAAAAAAGGACTAGCCAAGGATAACAAAATGCGGTATACTATTCCTTGCCGAAAGGCTAGGACAATGGTGGGCTTGTGAAGCGTGTCAGATCCGGAAGGAAGCAGCACTAAGCAGGTGCCGCCATGTGTCTGATTGATTGGATTTATTAAGCCTAAAGGGCTTTTTTTATTAGAGGCAAGTTTAAGGTATTTAGATTTTGTAAAAAAGTCTAAGTACCTTTTTTTGTGCAAAAACTTTCCATGTGAACAAAGGGGAACCCTATGGTATGATGAAAAAAAGTGAGGTGGAACTAACAGTGGAAGAAATCGTTCTTTTACACACGAATGACTTACATTCTCATCTTGAAAACTGGCCACGGATCAGAAGATTCCTTGAGCAAAAAAAGCGTGAAAATGAGAAAAAAAATAATACGACAACTCTCACGGTCGATCTTGGGGATTTCGTTGATCGTTGGCATCCTTTGTCAGAAGCAACGAATGGCCATGCCAATGTTGAACTAATGAATCAAATCGGCTATGATGCAGCAACTATAGGGAATAATGAAGGTGTAGGTAATTCCAAGAATGAGTTGAATCATTTATATGATCACGCGAATTTTGATGTGCTACTGAGCAACTTATTCGATAAAAATACTTTGCAACCACCAGTATGGACAAAGCCATATAAAATCATCGAAACAAAGCAACGAACAAAAGTTGGGTTAATTGCTTTTACTGCACCATTTCCTTTGACGTATAATCCAAATGGCTGGGATATCCGTCAGCCTTATGATCTGTTGCCAGAGTTAGTTGAGCAATTACGTCCACAGGTAGACGTAATTGTTTTAATGAGTCATTTAGGCATTCAAGATGATTTACAGATTGCAAAAGAAATCCCTGCAATCGATGTGATTTTAGGATCACATACCCATCATCTTTTTATTGATGGGAAAGTCGTGAATGAGGTACAATTAGCCGCTGCCGGAAAATTTGGGCAATATGTAGGGGAAGTACATCTTTCATTGGAAAATAAAAAAATCGTCGGACACTACGCTAAAGCGATTCCGACAGATACAATGACTGCATTCGTAGAGGATGAGAAAGAAATCGCCGGTTATCTTGAACAAGGACATCGTCTTTTAGCTCAAAAGAAAGTGGCAGATCTACCATTTGACTTATCACTTGATTTATTTGATGAACATTCCTTTATCCAGATCGCTTTAGAAGCGGTAAAAGAAAGAGGGAACACAGAAGCATCGTTTCTGAATAGTGGTCTTTTTTTGAATAGCGTACCTAAGGGGCTGGTTGACCAAGATCAACTCCATAGTGCACTGCCACATCCGATGCATTTGATCAACGTCACGCTGAAAGGGTCAGATATGATTCGCTTAGTGTTGGAAATCGAAAAAAGTCGCCTTTTTTTACGGAATTTTCCTATCAGGGGAATGGGGTTTCGTGGTCAGATATTCGGTGAGATTTTCTATAGTGGGATCACGTATGATGCGGTCAATCGAGAAGTTTTGTGGCAAAAACAACCAATCGAAGAGGAAAAGAATTATACCGTTACTACGGTCGACCATCTGATGTTTGTTCCTTTTTTCCCAACCATCGAAATTGTTGGACAGGTCGTTTTTTTATTTCCCGAATTTATTCGTACAGTAGTGGGAGACTACTTAAATGCTCACTACCCAACCAATGAAAAAGAAGGTATAATAGAGAAATAGGTGGTGAAAGCATGTCGACGAAACAAAATAAACAACACAACAGTGACAAAAAAGAGAGTCAAGAAACGGTCGATCGCTCACAAGAACAAACAGTGACCGAAGAAGTGACGGCAGTTTTAGAAGAAATAATCGAGGAAACGAAGCCAGAGAAAGTCAAAGGAGAAATCGTCACATTGACAGATGAAACGAATCTTTTGATTGGTGATAGACCTTATCGTATCGTAACGGATTACCGGGAAGGTTTCAATGCTGAGAAGCTTGGTGAGAGATATAGCGAAGTGCTTTCCAGATACGATTACATCGTAGGTGACTGGGGTTACGAACAGCTACGTTTGAAAGGCTTTTTTGATGCCACGAATCGACGTGCTCACCCAGATCAGCGAATTGATGCATTAGAAGACTATTTATACGAATATTGTAATTTTGGCTGTGCATATTTTGTCATTGAACGCATTGGTGGAAAAAAAGAAAAAAATACCCAACGACGTAAAAAGAAAAAAAATCCGAATCGCAACAATCAAGCGCATATCGATGAAAAAAAAGCGCCCGTTGAATCGGTACGCAAACAACCTGTGATCAAAAATCGTAAACCAGCAACTACTAAGGCAACACCAAAGGGAACTGAAAAAACATCAGAACGCCCAACAAAATCAACTTCTAAAAAGAATTTTACTATTAGACAAAGGGAAGAATGATCCTATGAATTATAAAGGCTATTTGATCGATTTAGACGGAACGATCTATCGTGGAACGGAGCCGATACCGGCAGGAAAACGATTCGTCGAACAGTTACAGGAAAATGGGACGCCCTTTTTATTTGTAACCAACAATACGACAAAAACACCGGGAACAGTGGCACAACGTTTAGCCACTGAGTTTGATATCCATGTCTCACCAGAAACGATCTATACAGCATCTCTAGCGACCATTGATTTCATGAAATCAGACGCTAAAGGAAATAAAGTGTATGTGATCGGTGAAGCTGGCTTGACAGATTTGATCTTGGAGGCAGGGTTTGTATGGGAAGAAGAACATCCTGATTATGTCGTAGTAGGTTTAGATAATCACTTGACTTACGAAAAAGTGGTGACCGCAACCTTAGCGATCCAAAAGGGAGCAACGTTCATCGGTACAAATCCTGATAAAAATATCCCTACAGAAAGAGGATTATTACCTGGAGCTGGCTCGGTTGTTTCTTTTGTAGAGACAGCGACACAAACTACACCAGTCTATATTGGTAAGCCAGAAGCAATCATTATGGATAAAGCAGTGGAACTTTTAGGATTGAACAAAGAAGAAGTCATCATGGTAGGGGACAATTATGAAACTGACATCCAAGCAGGGATTCGTAATGGTATCGACACACTGCTTGTGTTATCAGGTTTTACCAAAGAAGAAGACATTCCAGATCTACCAACACCAGCTACCTTCGTTTTGCAATCGTTAGATGAATGGAGTTTCTAAAACAATGAAAAATAAACGATGGCAATGGGTGGAATATGCGGGGATGGTTAGTTTGTTCCTGACGTTGCTCACTTTAGCAATTGCAATAACGATCAATTTCCGCCCACTATATGTGTTTGATATCGGGCATCTAGGTATCTTGGATTACACTACCGTAGATCAGCCAACATTACTCCAAAATTATGATCAACTGATGAGGTATCTGAATAATCCTTTTGAGCAAGTGTTGGCACTTCCCGACTTTCCAATGTCAGCGAGTGGCTTACATCATTTTTATGAAGTCAAGTTATTATTCATGCTCAATTATGCGGTGTTGTTACTTACATTGATCCCAAGTGGCTTGTTCCTTCGCCAGTTGAAAAGAAATCAGCGTTTGTGGCGGCTAATCCGCCCATTCCAAATCGGCATGATCCTACCATTTGTTTTTGGCTTTTTTATGTTGATTGGTTTTGATCGTTTTTTTATTCTTTTTCACGAAACATTTTTCAATAATGATGACTGGTTGTTTGATCCTCAAACTGATCCAATCATCAATGTGTTACCTGAGCAATACTTCATGCATTGTTTCATTCTGTTTTTTGTGCTTATCGAATTATTTTTCGCTTTGATGGTTCTTGTTGGCAAAAGAGAATTGAAAAAGGGGAACAATTAAACAATCACTTTCGTGTAGCGCGTTGCTTGCTTTTTCGGATATAGCAAAAAATCATCCATAAAAATCCTTTTGCGATTTTTATGGATGATTTTTTATTTTTATTTGATTATTGTGTCAAACGGCTCCGTTTTTCCGGTTCTTGGTGGGCCAAGCGGCTTGCGGCAGAGGCAGCAATTGCTCCCACGATATCATCTAAAAATGTATGGACATTTTTGCCATCGTGACTATTTAACTTTTTCAAGATCCCAGGTTTTACTTTATCGATATAGCCATAATTGGTAAAACCAATCGTTCCATAAACATTGACGATCGACAAGGCTAAAATTTCATCTATTCCGTATAATCCTTCATCATCTTCAATGATATGCTGAAGAGGGCTCATCAATTGTTTTTGTTCTGCCAAGATATCTAATTGGATGCCAGTAATGATCGCGTTATGGACTTCACGCTTTGTCAAGACTGCGTTAATACTTTCCGCACAATCCTCCAAGCTTAAATCTGAGATATAGTCTTTTTGTAAAAACATGACTAATTCAGCGATATCCTCAATTGTTACGCCACGTTCTTTTAGGAGATCTCGCGCTTTTTCTTCTAAGGTTTCTGTTTTTATGACCATTTTTGATTCCTCCGTCTCTTCTTTCTATCTATAATGGTAACGTAGTACGTACAAAAAGCAAGAATCATTTCTTTTATAAAAAAGCAGCTAAGTTATTTTGGTCCAAATGTTTTATCGTAAAGGCTTGTACTATGACCAGGCTGCGTACGTTCTTTTGGATTGATGAAATGTAACGCGTTATTGACAGCAGTCGGTGCCTCTCCAAATCCCGTGGCAATCAATTTCACTTTTCCTTCATAGCTACAAATGTCGCCAGCAGCATACACACCAGGAATTGAAGTTGACATATCAGAGTGGACGGTGATCGCATTTCTGGAACTTTCAAGTCCCCAAGAAGATAAATGCTCTAAATTAGAAGTGAACCCATAATTGACGATCAATGAGTCAACCATGAGATCAATCGTTTCATCCGTCTTAGCTTTTTTTAGACGAATGTCTGACAACTCTCCATTTAAACCAGATAAACGCTCAATCAAATAAGGTGTTAATACATTTACAGAGGATTGATTCAACTGATTGACGCTATGTTCATGAGCCCTAAATGCCTCTCGACGATGAATCAAATAAACTTCACTCGCAATAGGTTCAAGCATCAGTGCCCAGTCGATTGCTGAATCCCCACCACCAGCAATGGCAACTTTCTTTCCTGCATATTTCATCAAGTCGTTCACGAAATAATCTAACCCATGGTTTTCGTATCGGTCAGCATGTTCTAAATTCAGCTTTCTTGGTTGGAAAGAACCACTTCCTAGCGTCAGGATCACAGCTTTTGAATAATGGATACCTTTCGTAGTAGTGATCTCGATGATCTCATCTTCTCTGGAAAGTGAGAGAACTTCTTCATTTAAATGAAATGTATGATTAAAAGTGGTCAATTGTTTCTTTAAATTATTAACAAGATCAACCGCTTTGATTGCTGGATAACCAGGAATGTCATAAATATATTTTTCAGGGTATAAGGTAGTTAACTGTCCACCAAGTTGAGGCAAACTATCAATAATATTGGTTTTCGCTTGGCGCATACCAGCATAAAAAGCTGCAAACATGCCAACCGGCCCTGCACCAATAATTGTAATATCGTAAATTTCCATTTGAAATTCCTCCCTTGGTGACACTATAACAGAATTTAATTGAGAATTCTTCTCAAATAGTTTAATTATGGAACGAGCAGTCACTAAAATATAAGGAGTGATCTAACATATAGTTTATTTACTTTCAATATTAGCTAAAAAGAGTTATTTTACTAGTACGAAGTGTTTGAATCTAAGAGGTAGAATTTTATGATTAAAAGAATAACAAGCAATGCAAAAGAAGACGGAGTATTGACGCTGTCTTTTCTTTTAGCAATAGGTACCATGTTCATCATCCCGCCAAACTTCAATTATTTTTCTTATATCGATTTTCACACATTGATTCTTCTTTTTTGTTTGATGTTGATTGTAGAAGGGATACGGCAACAACAGTTTTTCGATTATCTAGGCAATTATTTGATCACCCAGACAAAAAATACGAGAGGGATTATTTTGATTTTAGTGTTTCTCACGTTTATCAGTAGTATGCTGATTACGAATGATGTGGCACTGATCATTTTTGTACCATTTGGTCTATTGATAGTAGAAAGGATCGGCATGCGAACATTGATTCCTCTCGTCATAACTTTGATGACGATTGCGGGTAATCTAGGAAGTATGTTCACTCCGATCGGTAATCCACAAAATCTTTATTTATTCGCACAATCACACTTACAACTGTTCGAATTTTTACAGTTGATGCTTCCCTATACACTGGCTGCTGCCATATTATTGGTGGTGTTGATCTATGGGAGAATCAAGAATAATACCATCGATTTGGCGAATACAGAAGAGATAATGTTAAAGCGAAAACAACTCATTTTTTATTTTGGTCTATTTTTAATATGTCTTCTAGCTGTAAGTGGCATCATCCCTCATTATGTCGTATTAGTCTTAGTGAGTGTCAGTATCCTAGGCAATGATCGCCGACTCTTTAAACATATCGATTACTCCTTATTATTTACGTTTGTTTTTCTTTTTATATTCATCGGGAATATCAAACAAGTAGATGTTGTCCGAGCCTTTTTTGAAAAAAGTGTGGCGCATCATGAAGTCAGTGCAAGCATTTTTGCAAGTCAATTGATTAGTAATGTTCCTGCGGCGCTCCTGTTATCAAGTTATACAGAAAATATCAAGGGTTTGATCATTGGGACGAACTTGGGAGGATTAGGGACATTGATTGCTTCAATGGCAAGTTTGATCTCTTACAAATTAGTCATCAAGCAATATCCGGAATGGAGAAAAAAGTATTTATTCGTCTTTGCATTCTACAACATCGTTTTTTTGATTTTCTTGTGGCTCATCTTTACCGTATATCAATAGAATATGTTATGATTACACAGGAAGACAGAATTTTTTAGGAGGAAGAAAAAATGGCATTTCCACAACTTGATCTTATGAATGAGAAGGGGCCTAAAGCTCTTATAAAAACGAACCGCGGAGATATTACAGTAAAACTATTTCCTGAGTTAGCACCTAAAACAGTCCAAAACTTTGTTGAATTAGCAAAAAAAGGGTACTATGATGGCGTGATTTTTCATCGTGTGATCCCTGATTTCATGATTCAAGGAGGCGACCCAACCGGTACAGGTATGGGAGGCGAAAGCATTTACGGCGAAAGTTTTGAAGATGAGTTCAGCCGCGAATTGTTCAATCTACGTGGCGCACTATCAATGGCTAACTCTGGTCCAAATACAAATGGGAGCCAATTCTTTATCGTCAACAACACAAATGTGCCAGAAAACATGCTTAGTCAATTAGAAGGAGCAGGATTCCCTAAAGAAATCATTGAAGCGTATAAAAATGGGGGAACACCATGGCTTGATTTCCGTCATACAGTGTTTGGCCATGTACTTGAAGGAATGGATACAGTCGATGATATCGCAAATGCGCAACGTGGACCACAAGATCGTCCAGTACATGATGTAGTGATCGAAACGATTGAGATTTCTGAATAAAGTAAAATTTTAAACATACCAAGCTCTTAAAAAACGCCGAACAGCAAAAGCAGAAAATACTTTTGCTGTTAGGTGCTTTTTTGGTTGGGGTGGTAACAAAGTAGGGAAGACTAACATTTTTTGTCCAATGACTTCTTTCGTTTTCTAACTTAAAGCACGTTGGATACGTAAAAGCCCTTCTTTTAATACTGATCTTGGACAAGCGACATTCAAACGCATATGGCAATGACCACTTGGTCCAAAACTGATCCCAGGATTCAAGACGACTCTGCCTTTTTCAATCAACTTCTTTTCAAGTAGTCGGTCATCGTCCGTATAGGCAGAAAAATCAAGCCATATAAGGTACGTTCCTTCTGGCTTCATCACTTTGACATCAGGGAGATGCTTAGTAAAGAAGGTAATGACTTCTTGGACATTTTCTTCCAGATAAACTAATAACTCATTTAACCATTCCTCACCAGTTTCGTAAGCGGCTTGAGTGCCTAAAAGTCCGAAAGTATTGATTCCTTGATGTTGATTTTTTTCTAATTGTTTCGTAAAGCGACTTTTTAAATCATGATCTTTGATGAAAACCATTGAATTTTTTATTGCAGCTAGATTAAATGTCTTAGTTGCTGAAGTGAATGTGATCAATAATCGAGAAAGGGCAGGATCAATTGTTTGAATCGAGGTGAATCCATGTCCGGAAAAGACGATATCTTGATGGATCTCATCACTAAATAAGAAGACGTCGTATGTTAAGCAGAGTTCACTTAACTGTTTGAGCTCTTTTTTAGTCCAAACACGACCACCTGGATTATGCGGGTTACATAGAATCATTGCTTTTATCTTGTTTGAGACGATTTTTTCTTCCATATCTTGAAAGTCCATTTCAAAATGATCGGCTGCTTTATTTAAAGGACTGCGAATCAATTGACGCTCATTATTTTCAACAATTGCACCAAATGGCGGATAAACTGGATCATGAATCAACACTGCATCACCTGGAGCTGTAAATGCTTGAATCGCCAAGGAGAGACTAGCTAAGACTCCACTAGTGAAAAGAATGTGGTCTTTAGTTAGAGTCACATGATGGCGCCTTTCTTCCCAATCAATCACTGATCGGTAGAGACCGTCCGGTACGATCGAATAACCAAAAATGCCTTTTTGCAGATAGTTTTGAAAAGCGGTTGTTACTCCTTGAGGGGCAAGAAAATCCATATCCGCTACCCATAAAGGTAAAAGATCATTCCTATGATAAGTTTGTGAGATGGCATCCCATTTTACGCTATCTGTGTTTAGTCTTGAAACTATTTCATCAAATTGTTCCATCTATAAGACCTCCATATCTAGATGCAAGAACAGAACTTCTTTTTTTTTAATATTTACAGTATAATGATAAATGCGAAGAGAGGGAAGTATATGACTTATAGAATAGGCGAAATAATCAAAGGGAAAATTACTGGAATACAACCATATGGAGCGTTCGTTTCATTAGATGAAGAGACACAAGGGTTGATCCACGTATCAGAAGTGCAATCTGGTTATACGAAGAGTATTCATACATTATTGAAGGTGGGGCAACCGGTGACTGTACAAATCATTGATATTGATGAGTATTCGAATAAAATCAGTCTGTCGTTACGTACCTTAGAAAAGAAAGTACCATCGATCCCATACCGAAGAAAACGATACTTCACTAATAAAAATAAAAAAATCGGGTTTGCAACGATTGAAAAACAGTTACCTATATGGATCAAGGAAGCATTGATCCAATTAGATAAAAAAGAATCAAGGAAATAAAAGTGTATTTTTTCTGAAAATATGCTAAAATTCTCTTGTAAGCCATAAACAAGTTGATCGAGGTGGAAATTTTGGCAAACAAAAGAGTCGCTGGTACAATTATGTTGCATTTGGAGGATGGATCTAAAAAATTTTTAGTTCATTCAAGAGAGAATAAATTAGAGTTCGCATGCGCAGACCACTCAAATGATAAGACTGGTTTAGCAAACATACTTAGTTTCTTAAAAGAAAACGTTCATATTGATGTGAGTAAAATCAACTTGATGGAGTTGACGAATACCCATATCAATCAAGAAAATGTTCCACTTTTTGTTTTTGAAACGGAACAAAAAAATCAACAAGAACAGTTAGGCGAAGGTTATCATTGGGAAGATCCAGGACAAATGCGTACGGTACTAGGGATTTATGAAGTAGATGGTGTACCGATTTTTTAAATTGATTCAAGTACCTCTACCAAAGAGAAATGAATACCGTTCGCAGGTGTATCGTTGACTACTTGAGAATCAACGAATAAAATAGGAGATCATTTTTTGGAACCAAGCAGGACTTTCAGAGAAGTTTGAATATCTTTCAAACTTCTTTTTTTTGTCTATTTTAAAAGAAAAGTAGAAGAGAATGTTCAGGATTCAATTGATTTTTTACCTGTTTTATAAAAAAAGCACTTAAATACATGTATAATCCGAATGATCATAAAATAATTGGAAACCTTGTCTTTTTTTTTTTACTTAAAAATAAGTATTGACGCTAGGTGTGTAGCATGGTAAATTAGAAAACGTTGATTCGAAAAAAAGTTCTTTTGAAAATATTCAGAAAAACATCGAAAAAACTATTGACCGCTGGATAAAACCATGTTAACATAACGAAGCTGAATTATTTCAGCGCTTTGTGAGACGCTTGTATTTAAGAATTTAAAGCCAAATAAAGTATTGACAAATAACATACGACAAGTTATGATAAGTGAGTTGCTAAAACGACCTCGTGAAAAACGAGTTCAAAAAACTTTTAAAAAATAGTTGACAATCATTCGAGAGTTTGCTAAGATATAAAAGTTGCTACGGCAATGACAAACGATAAGTTGAGGCAGTTGTGTTTCAATTGTCACGTAGACCTTTGAAAACTGAACAAAGTAAGACAAACCAAATGTGTAGGGCGTCTTGATTCAATTCAAGACAACGAACATTTTTAACAAGCAAGCAATATGCTAGCAAACAAATTGAGCTTAACAATCGCAAGATTGTTCTAACTTTTATTATGAGAGTTTGATCCTGGCTCAGGACGAACGCTGGCGGCGTGCCTAATACATGCAAGTCGAACGCTTCTTTTCCCACCGGAGCTTGCTCCACCGGGAAAAGAGGAGTGGCGAACGGGTGAGTAACACGTGGGTAACCTGCCCATCAGAAGGGGATAACACTTGGAAACAGGTGCTAATACCGTATAACAATCGAAACCGCATGGTTTCGTTTTGAAAGGCGCTTTACGGTGCCGCTGATGGATGGACCCGCGGTGCATTAGCTAGTTGGTGAGGTAACGGCTCACCAAGGCCACGATGCATAGCCGACCTGAGAGGGTGATCGGCCACATTGGGACTGAGACACGGCCCAAACTCCTACGGGAGGCAGCAGTAGGGAATCTTCGGCAATGGACGAAAGTCTGACCGAGCAACGCCGCGTGAGTGAAGAAGGTTTTCGGATCGTAAAACTCTGTTGTTAGAGAAGAACAAGGGTGAGAGTAACTGTTCACCCCTTGACGGTATCTAACCAGAAAGCCACGGCTAACTACGTGCCAGCAGCCGCGGTAATACGTAGGTGGCAAGCGTTGTCCGGATTTATTGGGCGTAAAGCGAGCGCAGGCGGTTTCTTAAGTCTGATGTGAAAGCCCCCGGCTCAACCGGGGAGGGTCATTGGAAACTGGGAGACTTGAGTGCAGAAGAGGAGAGTGGAATTCCATGTGTAGCGGTGAAATGCGTAGATATATGGAGGAACACCAGTGGCGAAGGCGGCTCTCTGGTCTGTAACTGACGCTGAGGCTCGAAAGCGTGGGGAGCAAACAGGATTAGATACCCTGGTAGTCCACGCCGTAAACGATGAGTGCTAAGTGTTGGAGGGTTTCCGCCCTTCAGTGCTGCAGCTAACGCATTAAGCACTCCGCCTGGGGAGTACGACCGCAAGGTTGAAACTCAAAGGAATTGACGGGGGCCCGCACAAGCGGTGGAGCATGTGGTTTAATTCGAAGCAACGCGAAGAACCTTACCAGGTCTTGACATCCTTTGACCACTCTAGAGATAGAGCTTCCCCTTCGGGGGCAAAGTGACAGGTGGTGCATGGTTGTCGTCAGCTCGTGTCGTGAGATGTTGGGTTAAGTCCCGCAACGAGCGCAACCCTTATTGTTAGTTGCCATCATTTAGTTGGGCACTCTAGCAAGACTGCCGGTGACAAACCGGAGGAAGGTGGGGATGACGTCAAATCATCATGCCCCTTATGACCTGGGCTACACACGTGCTACAATGGGAAGTACAACGAGTCGCGAAGTCGCGAGGCTAAGCTAATCTCTTAAAGCTTCTCTCAGTTCGGATTGTAGGC